>CANKIV010000101.1 GCA_947482125.1 Alphaproteobacteria bacterium | reverse complement strand
GCTTCGAGCAAGGAGGCCGTCGTCGACAAGCTGCGCGCCGTGATGAAGGACTTTCCCGGCGTCGGATATGTCTTCACCCAGCCCATCGAGATGCGCACCTCCGAGATGCTGACCGGCAGCCGCGGTGACCTGGTGGTAAAGGTGTTCGGGCCTGACCTGGCGACACTGGGCCACATCTCCGAAAGCATCCGCACCGCCGTGCAGGCCGTGGAGGGCGCGGCGGAAGTCTTCACCGTGGCCGACGACACCGCGCGCTACCTGCAGACCGACATTGACCGGCTGGCGGTGGGAGCAGCGGGCATTTCCGCCCAGGTTCTGCAGGAAGAAATGCGCGGCCGGCTGGAAGGGGTGAATGCAGGCACCGTGGCCAGCGCGGCGCGCCGCATCCCGATCATGATCAAGGCGGCGGAAGACCTGCGCAGCCGTCCCGAACTGCTGGGCGACATCGCCCTGGCGACGGACAATGGCGGCACGGTCCATGTCGCGGACGTCACCCGGATTTCCTTTCCGGAAGGCCCGGTGCGCATCCAGCGCGAGAACGCCTCACGCTTCGCCACCATCCAGGCCAATGTCTCGGGGCGTGACCTGGTGAGCTTTGTCGAAGCGGCGCAGGCGGCCGTGGCGCAGAAGGTCAAGCTGCCGATCGGCTACCGGCTGGAATGGAGCGGCGAATTCCAGAACCAGCGCCGGGCCGCGGCCCGGCTGATGATCGTGGTGCCGCTGGCGCTGGGCCTGATCTTCCTGGTGCTGTTCGCCACCCTGGGGTCCGTGCGGCAGTCGGTGCTGATCCTGGCCAACATTCCCCTGGCGCTGATCGGCGGCATCGCGCTGCTGTTCGCGTCCGGGGAATATCTCTCCGTTCCAGCGTCGGTTGGTTTCATTGCGCTGCTGGGCATCGCGGTGCTGAACGGGCTGGTGCTGATCGTTCATTTCAACCAGTTGAAGGGTCAGGGGATGACGATGCGCGAGGTGGTCTATGAAGGCTCGCGCCGTCGGCTGCGGCCGGTGCTGATGACCGCCAGCATCGCCGCGCTGGGGCTGGTGCCGCTGCTCTTTGCCAGCGGCCCAGGATCGGAGATCCAGAAGCCGCTGGCGATCGTGGTGATCGGCGGCCTGGTCAGTTCCACCGTCCTGACCCTCTTCCTGCTGCCCATCCTGTTCGAACGGTTCGGCGCCCCGAAGGAGGAACGCACATGACGCACGTAAAAGTGACCCTGTCCTGCCCCACCATGCTTGGCGAGCAGGTGGCGGAGTATCTGCTGACCAGCGAATGGCTGGAGGCCGGCTTCACCACCTTCGCCGCGCAAGGCCATGGCCACGACTTCTCCCAGGCCTCGCTGCGCGAAAAAGTGCGGGGCCAGATGGAGGTCCTCAACATCGTCGCGTTGCTTCCCGCGGCGCATGTCGCGCCATTTCTGGAAGCGCTGCGCACCCGCTTCCGCGATCCGCAAATGACCTATTGGACGCAAGCCGTCCAGGCGCATGGAGACTTCGCATGAAAAGACTTTTGCCGCTTTTGGTGCTGGCTGCCACGCCCGCTTTCGCGCATCCGCCGGTGGATTCGCCCAGCCTGCAATTCCTTCCCCCCGAGGGCCAGGTGGTGGACCTGCTGGCCCAGGACCCGGGCGTGCGCCGCGCCGGCGCGATGCTGACCGCCGCACAGGCCGAGGCGCGGGCGCGGGATGTGGGGCCGCACGAATTCACCGCCCATGGCGAATACCTCACCCGCTCCACCAATCTTGAAGGACGGCTCAACGAATGGACCGCCGGCGTCAGCCGCGGCATTCGCCTGCCGGGCAAGGCCGAAGCCGACCGGATGATCGGCGCCTCGGGCGTGGGGGTGGCCGAAAACGGGCTTGGCGATGCCCGCCATGAGGCGGCCCTGTCGCTCAAGAATCTCTGGATCGCATGGCTGGTGGCAGAGAGCGATGCGCGCCAGAGCGAGGCGGAAATCGCCGCCTATGAACGCCAGCTTTCGGTCACGGCGCGGGCGCGCCAGCTGGGCCAGTCCGCCACCCTGCAGGTGGAGCAGGTTCAGGCGGCGCTCAGCCAGGCGCGGGCGCTGGCGGCACAGGCTACCCAGGCGCGGCTGGATGCCAGAATGACATTGCAGCGCAGCTTCCCGATGCTCACCCTTCCGGTCGCCCCGCCCGCCATGCCCGAACCGAAGGCGCCACCCGGCAGCTGGGAGGATTGGCGCAAGGCGGTGCTGGACGACAATCACGAGATCAAGATGGCGCGCAGCGAAGCCGAGCGCCGTGACTGGCTGGCCAAGCGCGCGCGCATGGACCGTTTCGCCGATCCGACCTTCGACCTGCGCACCTTCCAGGAGCGCGGCGGCCACGAGACGGGATTTGGCATCGGCTTTTCCGTGCCCATCGGCGGTGCGCTGCGCAGCGCGACGGCGGACCAGACCGCCGCCGAAGCTGCCGCCGCCTCCGTCGTGGCGCACCGGGTGCAGCGCCAGGTGGAAATCACCGCCGAGCGCGACGTGATCAACGCGCAGCAGGGGCTGGAGGCCTGGCGCCAAAGCCAGGCGGCGGCGCAAAGCAGCGCCGCCATGCTGGCGCGGATGCAGCGGGCGGTTGAACTGGGCGACCAGGGCATCACCGAACTGCTGATCACCCGGCGGCAGGACTATGACATGCGCCGCAGCGAAGCGCGGATGCGCGCCTCCGCGCATGGCGCAATCCTGCAGCTGCTGATCGACTCCCACCGCGTCTGGGGTCTTGGCGACGAGGAATAGAAAAACCACAAAGGAAAACGGCGCGCCAACCGGCGCGCCGTTCTGATTCCATCTTTCAGCCGCAGCTAGTGCAGTTCGGTGGGCAGGACCGGAATTCCGTCCGCCCGGCCGCTGGGACCATTGATTTTCGTGCTGACGACGATGCCATAGCTGTTGACGCGCTTCTGCTCGGCGGCAAGGCCCGCCCAGTATTTGTTGGTCAGGCAGACCGTCGGCCCCAGCTCGATGCGGCTGGCGGTGGTGGGCGTCGGGCGGCGGCAGGTGACCGCATCGGGCGGGCCCTTGCCCGACGGATCGGCCACTGTGTCGCGCGCGAAGACGGTCTTGCCGTCGGCGCTGAGATCGCTGGCGGTATCGGTCAGCTTCAGCCAGACGCTGTTGCGCATGCAGAGCTTGGGACCCAGGCCGCCGCCGGGCAGCGGTTGCGGCGCGCGGCAGACCACTGCTTCCGGATTGCCGTAGCCGCTGGGCGTGAAGGGCAGGGTCGGCGCATTGGACGTGTCCAGTGCCGCCAGGGCAGGGGTTGCCAGAACCGTCAGGAACAGGTGCGCATGGCCATCGGCCCTCTTAGCTCCGATGGCTATAGTAGCTCTGGTCCGGGACGCTCACAAGGGGGATAAGGGTGCCATTGGCCGGCCGGGTCGCGCACCCGATGGCCGTTTTCCGCCTTTTCCACATGATCCGATTCCAGCGGCACCTTCCCGAAGCCGCCTGGGATGTCGAGCATGTAGGTCGGCATTTCCAGCCCCGACACGCGCGCCCGCAGGGCCTTCATCAGCGCCAGCCCCTCCTCGATGCCGAGGCGGAAATGCGAGGTCCCCGGCGCCAGGTCGGGATGATGCAGGTAATAGGGCTTGATGCGATTTTCGACGAAGGCGTGCATCAGTTCCGCCAAGGCATCGGCATCGTCATTGACGCCGCGCAACAGCACCGACTGGCTGACCAGCGCTATGCCGCCATCCACCAGCCGCGCGATCGCCCGTTTGGCGTCAGCGGAGAATTCCCGCGCATGATTGGCATGCACCGCCACCCAGGTCACCGCGCCGGGGGCGTGCAGCGCCGCCACCAGTTCATCGCTCACCCGCTCGGGCTCCACCACCGGAACGCGGGTGTGCCAGCGGATCACCTTCACATGATCGATGGCGGCCAGCCTTTGCGTGATCTCACCCGCCCGGCGCGGCGACAGGATGAACGGATCGCCGCCGGTGAGGATGACTTCGCGGATTTCCGCATGACCCGCGATATAGGACAGCGCCGCCTCGAAACCGTCCTTTGACAGCGCGTTTTCTTTTCCAGGTCCCACCATTTCGCGGCGAAAGCAGAAGCGGCAATAGACCGGACAGGCCGAAACCGCCTTGAACAGCACGCGGTCAGGGTAGCGGTGCACTATGCCGGCCACCGGCGAATGGGCGTGATCGCCGATGGGATCGGCCAGCTCTTCGGGCAATTGCACCAGCTCGTCCAGGCTGGGCAGGAACTGGCGGGCGATGGGATCGTTCGGATCGCCGAGATCCACCAGCGCCAGCAGGAGCGGCGATACCGCCACCGCATAGCGCCGGGCGACCTGTTCAAGATTTGATTGCACGATTTTTTCCAGATCGCGCGGGGCGAGGTTCATCTCTTGTGCACTTTGAAATTGGGCAGGAACACGGTGAGCAATCCGATCGCCGGCAGGAAGGCGCACAGCTTGAACACATAGTCGATGGAGGTGACATCGGCCACCGCCCCCAGCACCGCCGCCCCGATGCCGGAAAGGCCGAAGGACAATCCAAAGAACAGGCCGGCGATCATGCCCACCCGGCCGGGCAGCAGTTCCTGGGCATAGACCACGATGGCGGGAAAGGCGGATGCCAGGATCAGTCCGATGATGGAGGCCAATACGCCCACCCAGAACAGGTTGGCGTAAGGCAGCATCAGGGTGAAGGGCAGCATCCCCAGGATGGAAAACCAGATGACGTATTTGCGCCCGATGCGGTCGCCCACCACGCCGCCCAGCAAGGTCCCTGCCGCGATGGCGCCCAGGAAGAAGAACAGATGCACCTGCGCGCTCTGTACCGACACGCCGAACTTTTCGATCAGATAGAAAGTGTAATAGCTGCCGATGCAGGACAGGTAGATGAACTTGGAAAAGACCAGCGCCAGCAGGATGCACAGCGCCTGGATCACCTTTTCGCGCGACAGTTCGGGATGCTTGACATGGACATGGCTGCGGATGCGCGCCAGGCCGTGATGCTTGTACCAGGTGCCGACCTGAAACAGGATGACGATGCCCAGCAGCGCCAGCCCGGCATACCAGACGATGCTGCGCTGGCCGTAGGTCGCCACCAGCAGCGCCGCGATCAGGGGACTGATCGCCTGGCCGGTATTGCCGCCCACCTGGAACACCGATTGCGCCAGGCCGTAGCGCCCGCCCGAGGCCATGCGCGCCACCCGGCTGGCTTCGGGATGGAACACCGCCGAGCCCAGCCCCACCAACATGGCGGCGATCAGGATCACCGCATAATTGGGCGCCACCGCCAGCACCAGGAGCCCGATCAGGGTCGAGACCATGCCCAGCGCCAGCGAATAGGGCATCGGCTTGAGGTCGGCGAAATAGCCCACCATCGGCTGCAGCAGCGAGGCGGTGCACTGGAACGCCAGCGTCACCAGCCCCACTTGCGCGAAGCTGAGCTGGAAATGCGCCTTCAGGGTGGGATAGATCGCCGGCAGCAGCGACTGCATCATGTCGTTGAGCAGGTGGCAGAAGCCGATCGCCCCCAGCACGGTGAAGCTGGTGTCATGGGCGATCTTCTGGGCCGTCGTCTGGGTCATGGCGGGGCAAACCTACGCGCTGGCCCGCATTTGACCAGTCTTTTTCGGTGCCATCACCCATGCACGAACCGGCCTGTTGCACGGCAAGCCCCACCTCGCCATGGTTGATCAAAAATCGGGGAGACGCGCTTGAAATCCACCACCCTTGCGGCGTTCTGCATATTCGCGGCCGCGCTTTCATCCTCCGTTTCGGCCCAGTCCCCTGGCTGGATCATGGCCGGCACCCATCCCGACACCGGCGGCCGGGCCCCGGTCGCGCCGGGCGGCAAGGTCCTGCCCCCCGGCAGTTCGCCCCTTAGTGTGCTGGCGGGCTGTTCCGGCGACATTGATAAGATCTGCCAGGGCCGGTCCGGGCTTTACTCGGCGCGCGCCTGCCTGACCGAGAACAAGGCAAGGCTGTCGCCCCGCTGCGTGGTCGATCTGGCCAAGCTGCCGCCCTCCAGCGTGCCGCCCTGTGCGCGCTCGCCGCTCTGCGACAACCGGCTGGGGCCCACCCGCGAACAGCTCAGGCGCGTCTTGTGGCAGACGGGCAGCGTTTCCTATTCCTATCCCTTCAACCTGCCGGTGGGCGGCGGCGCCACCGGCGTCGGCATCGACAGCAAGGGCAACGTCTGGGTGCTGCAGCGCGCCGTGCCGGGCCAGCCGCAGCTGTTCCAGTTCGGCCCCGACGCCAAACTGGTTCGCACCATACCCAACACCGTGATCGGCGCGCTGGAAAAGGGCCATACCATCAAGGTCGACCCGCAGGACAATGTCTGGATCAGCGACGCCAATGGCGGGATCGTCCTGAAACTCAGCCCTCAGGGAGAATTGCTGATGACCCTGGGGGTACGCGGCAAGCGCGGCGACTGGAACGAATCCACCGGCAAAAGACTGTTGTGGCAGCCGCTGGACGTCGCCTTCGCCGCCAATGGCGATGTCTTCATCGCCCAGGGTCATGGCAATGAAAGCCCCAACGATGTGGGCCTGGCGCCGGACAATATGGTCGGGGCGGCGCGCATCCTGCACCTGGACAGGAACGGCAGGTTCATCAACCAGTGGTACGGCAACCAGATCGGTCCGGGAAAATTCGGCAGCGCCCATGGCATCGCCGTGGACCCGAAAAACGGCGATGTGTGGATCGGCGACCGCGAGGAATACCGCCTGGTGGTCTATGGCAGGGACGGCAAGCACAAGCGCACCATCCAGATGCGCAACCTGATGTCGGCGGTGGCTTTCGATCCCAAGGGCGATCTGTGGGTTTCCAGCGGGCGTGACGGCCAGCTCTTGAAGCTGGACCGCAATGGCAATGTGCTGGAGGCGGTCGGCAACGGTTCCGGGCTGGGAACCGGCCAGTTCGTCGAATCCACCTACATGGCCTGGGACAGAGCGGGCAACATTTACTCCGGCGACACCAGTGTCGGGCGGGTCACCAAAATGACCGTGCAGCGCTAAGCCAGCGGCGTCCACAAAACAGAGTCGATATTCGGCGCGCCGGCCGCCAGCATGACCAGCCGGTCGAAGCCCAGCGCCACCCCGCTGGCGGGCGGCATGTGGGCCAGTGCCTGGAGGAATTCCTCGTCCAGCGGATAGCGCTTGAGATAGACGCGGCTCTTCTTGTCCATTTCCTTTTCGAACCTGGCGCGCTGGGCCGCCGGATCGGTCAGCTCGCCAAAGCCGTTGGCCAGCTCCACGCCGCAGGCATAGAGCTCAAAGCGCTCCGCCACCCGGCCGTCGCGCGGACTGACGCGGGCCAGCGCCGCCTCGCACACCGGATATTCGTACAGAATGCAGGGCCGCTCGATCCCCAGCCGCGGCTCCACCCGCAAGGTCAGTATCTTGGCGAACATGTCCGACCAGTCATCGTCGTCGGAAACATCGATGCCGCCGCGCCGCGCCCGTGAGCGCAGGGCATCGCCGTCGCCCTCGCCTTGCGGCGACAGGGTCGCCAGCAGATCGATGCCGGCATGATGGGTGAAGGCCTGGGCCACCGTCAGCCGGTCGGCTTCGGCGCGCGGGTCGCACGCCACGCCGCGATAGAAAAACTCTTTGGCCTCGGCCACATCCGCCGCCAGCCGCATCACCGCCAGCGTATCGGCGATCACCGCCTCATAGTCCTCGCCCGCCCGATACCATTCCAGCATGGTGAATTCGGGAGCATGCAGCCGGCCGCGCTCATGATTGCGAAAGACGCGGGCGAAATCGAAAATCCGCGTCTCCCCCGCCGCCAGCAGTTTCTTGGCGGCGAATTCCGGCGAGGTGTGCAGATAGAGGGGACGGCTGGCCCGGTCCGGCCCCGTCCATGCCGTCTCGAAGGCATGCAGATGGGTTTCGTTGCCGGGGGAAACCACCAGCGCGCCGCACTCCACTTCGGTGAAACCCGCAGCCTCGAAATGCCCGCGGATGGCCGTCTTCAACCGGCCCCGCTTGAGCAGCAGGGGCCGCCGGTCGGCGTGATTCTGGGCGTCCCACCAGGCCATTTTGACCTCTTACATCCCCCCTGCTATAGCCCGGTCCGCCAATCCGTTTAAGTCCGAATTTGTGAGGTTTCCCGTGGTTTCGGTTATCGCCAGCTCCGTGCGCAAAGGCAATGTCATCGAAAAGGATGGCAAGCTCTATCTGGTCATCACCGCCGAGAATATCCATCCCGGCAAGGGCACGCCCGTCACCCATCTGGAAATGCGCCGCATCAGCGACGGGGTGAAGACCGTCGAGCGCCTGCGCACCACCGACAGCATCGAAAAAGCCTTCGTCGAGCACATGAACTTCCAGTACCTGTACCAGGACGGCGAGCAGTATGTGTTCATGCAGCCCCAGACCTTCGACCAGATCCATGT
>CANKIV010000100.1 GCA_947482125.1 Alphaproteobacteria bacterium | reverse complement strand
GGCGGGGGACGGGGCGGGGTTGGTCATCAGTGCACCCTAGAATGGGTCATGCCGACTTTCCCAGCGGCTGACTTTTTTGACAGGGCGTCAAATATATCACTGGTATATCAATACGTTATCCAAAATTTAAAACTGTCGCAAAATGTCACGGAATGTCCCTCCCCCCTCGCAGGGCGATGATCTAATAAGTATCTGCGTTGCGGGGGGCGTAACGGGACGATGGATTCGATTTTTTCTATTCTGGGCTGGGCTTTGCTGGCGGTCGCGTTGACTGGCACCGGCTATGCGCTTCTGGCCGCCGTGCTGGTGAGCCGCTTCATGCGCGCCGCCCCCAAGGTGCCGCTCCAGGCGCCTGCCGTCACCATTCTCAAGCCGCTGCACCAGAGCGAACCGGACCTGGCCAGGAACCTGGAGACCTTTTTCACCCAGGATTACCCAGGCGCGGTCCAGATCGTGTTCGGCGTGCATGACCAGGCCGATCCCGCCATCGCGGTGGTCCGGGCGCTGCAGGCGAAATATCCGCAGGCCGACACCAACCTGGTGGTGGATACGGCGCTGTATGGCGCCAACGGCAAGGTTTCCAATCTCATCAACATGCTGCCGTCTGCCAAGCATGACACGCTGGTCCTGTCGGACAGCGATATCGCGGTGGGGCCGCGCTGGCTGTCGCAGGTTGCCGCCGCGCTGGGCCGGCCCGATGTCGGGGTCGTCACCTGTCTCTATACAGGCGAACCGGCGCGTGACGGCCACAGGCTGTGGTCCGGACTGGCGGCGATGGGAACCTCCTACAGCTTCCTGCCCAACGCTGTGCTGGGCACCACCTTGGGACTGGCCGCTCCCTGTTTCGGTTCCACCATCGCCCTGACCCGCCAGACCCTGGACGAGGTCGGCGGCTTTGCCGCCTTTGCCGACCAGCTGGCCGACGATTATGAAATCGGCCGCGCGGTGCGGGCCAGGGGCTATACCCTGGCGATTCCCGCCTTGGGGGTGAGCCATACCGCCGCGGAAAACACGCTGGCCGGATTGTTCCGCCATGAACTGCGCTGGACCCGCACCATCCGCCTGGTTAATCCCGCCGGCCATGCCGGCAGCATTGTTACCCATGGCTTCATCTTCGCGCTGATGGGCGCCGCCATGCTGGGCTTCAGCCCCGCGGGCCTGGCTGTGCTGGCGCTGGCGCTGGCCGCCCGCCTGTTCCTGAAATCCCGGATTGACGGGCTTTTTGGAACCTATGCCGGGCCCCTCTGGCTGATGCCGGTGCGCGATCTTCTGAGCTTCGTGGTATTTATCGCATCGCTGTTTGGCGAAACCGTGCATTGGCGCGGAAGCCACTTTGCGGTAGAGCCTTCCGGCGCGATGTCCCAGGTTTGACGGCCAAAAAGTTCCCGAGGTTTCGATGACGATGAAGACCCTTTTCCTGCAGGCCCCGTCCTTTGACGGCTTCGATGGCGGTGCCGGCTCGCGCTACCAGGCCAAGCGCGAAATTCGCAGCTTCTGGTATCCCACCTGGCTGGCCCAGCCCGCCGCGCTGGTGGAAAATTCCAAGCTGATCGACGCCCCGCCGCATGACACGCAGCTTTCCGAAGTCGTGGCCCAGGCCAAGGATTTCGATCTTGTCGTGGCGCACACCTCGGTGCCGTCTTTCGCCTCCGATGTGAAGGTGATCGAGGCGCTGAAGGCCGCCAACCCGAACCTGAAAGCCGGTCTGATCGGCGCCAAGGTGGCGGTGGATGCGGAAGGCTCGATGCTCAAGGCGCCGATTATCGACTTCGTTGCCCGCAACGAATTCGACTTCACCATCAAGGATGTCGCCGACGACCAGAACTGGGCCGACATCAAGGGCATCACCTACCGCAACAAGCAGGGCGTGATCACCCACAATGCCGACCGCCCGATCATCGAGAATATGGACTCGCTGCCCTTCGTCACCCCGGTCTACAAGCGCGACCTGGTGATGGAGAAGTACTTCATCGGCTATCTCAAGCACCCCTACATCTCGATCTATACTGGCCGCGGCTGCAAGTCGCGCTGCACCTTCTGCCTGTGGCCCCAGACCGTGGGCGGCCACAACTACCGCACCCGCTCCGTCGGCCATGTGGTGGAAGAGATCAAATGGGCGATGAAGGCTTTCCCGCAGACCAAGGAATTCTTCTTCGACGACGACACCTTCACCGACGACCTGCCGCGCGCCGAGGCCATCGCCGCCGAACTGGGCAAGCTGGGCATCTCCTGGGCGTGCAACGCCAAGGCCAACGTGCCGTATTCCACGCTGAAGAAGCTCAAGGATGGCGGCCTTCGCCTGCTGCTGGTCGGCTATGAATCCGGCAACCAGCAGATCCTGCACAACATCAAGAAGGGCATGCGCATCGAGGTGGCCGAGAAGTTCACCAAGGACTGCCATGAACTCTGCATCCAGATCCACGGTACCTTCATCCTGGGCCTGCCGGGCGAGACGCTGGAAACGATGCGCGAGACACGCGAATTCGCCAAGCGCATCAACCCGCACACCGTGCAGATCTCGCTGGCCGCGCCCTATCCCGGCACCTTCCTGTATAATCAGGCGGTGCAGAATGGCTGGCTCGACGCCGCCAATGCCGAGCTGGTGACCGAGGACGGCATCCAGATCGCGCCGCTGCATTATCCGCATCTGTCCCACAAGGAAATCTTCGACTCGCTGGAGACCTTCTACCGGCAGTTCTATTTCCGCCCCAGCAAGATCGGCTCCATCGTCAAGGAGATGATCACGCAGGAAGGCATGATGAAGCGTCGCCTGCGCGAGGGCGTGGAATTCTTCCAGTTCCTGCGCGATCGCCAGAACCAGAGCGCCGCCTGATTTGAAGCGCCTTGTCGTGACCGCGGATGACTTCGGCGCAGCCGCCCAGGTCAATGACGCTGTCGAACGCGCCCATAGGAACGGAATTCTCTCCGCCGCCAGCCTGATGGTCTCGGGCGCGGCCGCCGCCGACGCGGTGGCGCGCGCCCGCGCGCTTCCATCGCTGCGCGTGGGATTGCATCTGGTGCTGGTGGACGGAAAGCCGGTGCTGCCCGCTGGCGCCGTTCCCGATCTGGTCGATGCAAGCGGGCATTTCCGCACCGACATGGCGCGGGCCGGCGCCGCGATGTTCTTTCTGCCCAAGGTGCGCCGCCAGCTCGCTGCCGAGATCGAGGCCCAGTTCGCCGCCTTCGCCGCCACCGGGCTGACGCTGGACCACGTCAACGCCCACAAGCATTTCCACCTGCATCCCACCATCGCCGGGGAGATCGTGAAAGCGGCGCGCAGCCACCGGGTGCGCGCCGCGCGCGTGCCGCTCGAGCCGCAAGCGGTGCTGGCCAGGATCGAAAATCACAAGCCCTCCGCCGTGGTGGCCCTGACAGCGCCTTTCGCAAAACTGCTGCGCGCCCGTTTCCGCCGCGCCGGCATCAAAGCCCCCCATTCCGTGTTCGGCCTGGCCTGGTCCGGCGCCATGACGGCGGAGCGGCTGGCGGGCCTGATCGCCCACCTGCCGGACGGGCTGTCGGAGATCTACATGCATCCCGCGACCGGTCCCTATCCGGGCTCGGCCCCCGGCTACCAGTATGAAGGGGAACTTGCCGCCCTGACCGACCCGCGCATGCCAGGCCTTCTGGCGGCGGGGGGGATAAAAACCGGCGGCTTTCGGGACTTTTCAGCCCAATAGTTTCAATGATTTAGATCAAATACAGACACCTGCATTTTGCGGTTCAATTGGCTGCCCCAAAGGGGTATTGCAGAAGCGAATAGGGAGAACGTCCCGTGAGCAGGTTTCGATGAGTAGTCCGGCCTTTGCCATTCCGCCCGACCTGACCCGCGATACCGGCATGTGGCCGGGCGACGGCCCCATCCGTTTCGGCTCGGACGAGCACAAGCGGCTGTTCTGCAAGACCCTGCTGGACACCCACGATCCCTACAGGCCGGCCGTGCTGGACTGGCCCAAGCTGGAAGCCGAGGCCGAGAGGCGCATCACCTCGTTGCCGATCTGGGACATCGCGGTGCAGACCGAGAACAAGGCAGGCATGAATGTCTGCACCTATGCCGAAGGCGTGCCCGACCCGCTGCTGCGCAAGGCCATCGAGCTGAACGGTTTCGAGGAACGCCGCCACCGTCATGTCCTGGCCAATCTGGTGGAAGCCTATGGCGTCAAGCTGGCGCCGGAACCGGTGCCCCAGAAGCCCAGAAACCCGGAATGGGCCTTCCTGGTCACCGGCTACAGCGAATGCATCGACAGCTTCTTCGCCTTTGGCCTCTTCAAGGCCGCCAAGGATACCGGCTACTTCCCGCCCGAACTGGTGCAGACCTTCGATCCGGTGGTCAATGAAGAGGCCCGCCACATCCTGTTCTTCGTCAACTGGATTGCCTGGCACCGCCGCAACATGCCCGTCTGGCGCCGGCCTTATTTCGAGATGAAGGTGTTCGCGGTCTGGCTGTTCCTGATCTATGAGCGCATCGGCATTGCCAAGGATGTCGGCCATGGCGAGCAGGATGCCAACTTCACCGTCAACGGCGCCGAAGCGTTGGGCTCCGACATCAATGTCGGCGAGCTGGTCGCGTTGTGCCTGGCGGAAAACAACCGCCGCCTGGCGCCCTATGATGCCCGCCTCAAGCGCCCGCGCTTCGTGCCGTTCATGGCCCGGCTGGCGCTCAGGTTCATTGGTCCGAAAAAGAAAGCCGCGTCATGAAAATCGGATCGCCGGAACACCGCGACACCTTCTGCCGCCACTTCATGCAGACCTATACCGAGTTCGATCCGAACACGCTGCCATGGCCGGACCTGGACGAAGAGGCGCTGAAGCGCCTGAAATCGGTGCCCTTCTGGGAAGAGGTTTTCTACACCGAGCGCCGGGCAGGCGCCATCGTCGCCGAATTCGTCAAGACCGTGAAGGATCCGGTGATGCATGAAGCCGTGGCGCTGCAGGGCTTCGAGGAAGCCCGCCACGCCCAGCTGATCCGGGTGATGATCCAGAAATACGGCATCGACGCCGCCGAACGTCCCGTCGAAGACGTCAGCGACAATGTCGAAACCCGCTTCAAGGATTTCGGCTTCGGCGAATGCATGGATTCCTTCCTGGGCTTCGGCGTCTTCAAGATCGCCATGCAGTCCCAGTTCCTGCCCAAGGAAATGTTCCAGATCTTCGAAACCCTGATGTACGAGGAAACCCGCCACATCGTCTTCTTCGTCAACTGGATGGCCTACAACCAGGCGCAGAAGGGGTTTTTCGCGAAGCTGATGCTGCCGCTGACCGATTTCCGCTTTTACATGCGCGCGCTGGGCCGCATGATCGGCACCGCCAAGCGCGGCAAGGACCTGAATGACGGCAAGGAGTTTTCCGCCACCCAGGCTAGCGTGTTCCTGGACGGCTTCACCTTCCGCCGCTTCCTGGAAGACTGCTATTCCGAAAACCGCCGCCGCATGGGCGCTTTCGAACCGGAATTGCTGCGCCCCAGCTTTCTGCCCCAGCTGGCGGAAACCGCGCTGGGCGCCATGCGCCTGTGGAGCTTCCGCGCCAAGCCGCTGCCTGCCTGATGAGGTGGGGAGTTGTCCTTGCGTTGCTGGCCGGCGTCGTCGCGGCGGTCTACCTGGTCTGGTCGATCGGCTTTGATCCGGTGTTTGCCGCCGTGGCGCGGGCCGGATTCGGGGGGCTGGCGCTGCTCTGCATCTATTCCGCACTGGTTTTCGTCAGCCTGGCATTCGCCTGGTATTTCCTGATGCCACGGGCCGAACGCGGCCGCTTGTGGAATTTCTACATTGCCCGGCTGGTGCGCGATTCCATCGCCGAAATCTCGCCCTTCTCGCCGGTGGGCGGCATGGTGGCGGCTGCCCGGCTGATGATCCTCAAGCGCATGACGCCCGCCTATGCCGCGGGTTCGGTGGCGGCGGACGCCACCACCGAAGCCATGGCGCAGGTGGTCTTCCTGGCCTTCGGGCTTGGCATGGGCCTGACCCAGTTCCGCAACATGGACGGCGCCGGACCGTTGACCCTGTCGATGATCGCCATGCTGCTGCTGGCGGTTCCCGGCATCGCGCTGCTGATCTTCCTGCAGAAACGCGGCGCCAGTTTCGCCGAACGCATCGCCCGCCGCTTTTTCCCGCAGATGCAGCAGGGCGTGTCGTTCCATCAGGCGATCCTGGACCTTTACAGCTCGCCTTCGCGGCTGGCGGCTTCGGCGGCCTGGCATCTGGTCGCCTGGATCGGTGCAGGCGGCGGCACCTTCATCGCCTTCCACCTGGTGGGCGGGGAGATCAGCCTGCTCAATGCCATCGCGCTGGAAGCCTTGCTCTGCACCTTGCGCAGCATCGCGGCACCGGTGCCCGCCGCCATCGGCGTTCAGGAATGGGGGTACGCCATGCTGGCGCCGCTGTTCGGCCTGCCGGCGGAAATGGGCCTGGCGGTGTCGCTGCTCAAGCGGGCGCGCGAAATCGTGCTGGGCGTGCCGGCGCTGCTCTACTGGCAGGGCTATGAGGGCCGCAGGGCCTTTGTCGCGAGCGAGGGCAGCAATGTCTGATATCGCGCTCGTCACCGGGGCCTCCGGCTTCGTCGGCTCCGCCGTGGCCCGCGCCCTGGTGGCGCGCGGCATGCACGTGCGGGTGCTGATGCGGCCCACCGCCTCGCAGAACAATATCGCCGGCACGGCCTGCGAGCCTGTGATCGGCGACATGCGCGATCAGGACTCGATGACGGCGGCGCTGAAAGGCGCGCGCTATCTTTTTCATGTCGCGGCCGATTACCGGCTGTGGGCGCGCGATCCGGGCGAGATCGAGCGCAACAATCTGAAGGGCGCCCAGGCCTCGATGGGCGCGGCGCTGACGTGCGGCGTGGAAAAGATCGTCTATACCTCGTCGGTCGCCGCGCTGAAGCCGGGCCAAGCCGCGGTGGACGAAACCTCGCGCCACACGCCGCAAAGCGTGATCGGCGCCTACAAGCGCAGCAAGCTGGTGGCCGAGCGCGAAGTCGATCGCCTGATCGAAAAGGAAAAGCTGCCCGCCGTGATCGTGGCCCCGTCCACCCCGATCGGTCCGCGCGACATCAAGCCGACGCCGACCGGACGCGTCATCGTGGAAGCCGCGACCGGGCGCATGCCCGCTTTCGTCGATACCGGCCTCAACCTGGTGCATGTGGATGATGTCGCCCAAGGCCATCTGCTGGCTTTGGACAAGGGCCAGATCGGCGAAAACTACATATTGGGCGGCGAAGATGTGTCGCTGCAGACCATGCTGGCCGATATCGCGCATTTGTCGGGGCGCAAGGCGCCGACCATCAAGCTGCCGCGGGCGCCCCTGTTCCCCCTGGCCTGGGGCGCGGAATTCATCGCCCGCCTCACCGGCAAGGAGCCATTCCTCACCGCCGATGCCTTGCGCATGTCGCGCTATCGCATGTTCTTTTCCTCGGAAAAGGCGAAACGCGAACTGGGCTATACCGCGCGCCCTTACCGCGAAGGTCTGCGCGATGCCCTGAACTGGTTCTCCCTCAACGGATACCTGACATGATCGCGGGCATCCTGTTCGGCTTCGTGCCGCTGGCGGTGTGGCTGTACCTGCTGCTGTTTCACCGGGGCTTCTGGCTGCTGCGCGAACGCGACACCATGTCCGTGCGCGAGCCGGCCCGCTGGCCATCGGTGGTGGCGGTGGTGCCGGCGCGCAACGAGGCCGATGTGATCCAGCGCAGCATCGCCAGCCTGATCGCGCAGGATTACAAGGGCGAATTTCACGTCGTGCTAGTCGACGACCAGTCCGAGGACGGCACCGGCGACCTGGCCCGGGCGCTCAGTTCTCCACGTCTGACGGTGCTGACGGGCGCCGACCGCCCCGCCGGCTGGACCGGAAAGTTGTGGGCGATGAATCAGGGCGGCGATCATGCCCGCGCCAAGGCCGCCGAATTCGTCTGGTTCACCGATGCCGACATTGCACATAGCCCGGAGAATCTCAGCCGGCTGGTGGCCCGCGCCGAGGAAGACGGCAGGGTGCTGGTCTCGCTGATGGCGCGGCTGTCGTGCAAGACCGCGGCCGAGCATTTCCTGATTCCTGCCTTTGTCTTTTTCTTCGACATGCTGTTCCCCTTCGGCGCGGTCATCGATCCGAAGTCCAGAGTCGCGGCGGCGGCGGGCGGCTGCATGCTGGCGCGCCGCACCGCGCTGGAGGCAGCGGGCGGCATAGCCGCCATCCGCCACAACATCATCGACGATTGCGCCCTGGGCCGGGCGATGAAGAGCCAAGGTCCGATCTGGCTGGGCCTGACCGACCGCGCCATCAGCTTGCGCCCCTATGAGCATCTGGCCGATATCCGCCAGATGGTGGCGCGTTCGGCCTATGCCCAGCTCAGCTATTCGCCCCTGCTGCTGATGGGAACCCTGCTGGGTCTGACGCTGGTCTAT
>CANKIV010000099.1 GCA_947482125.1 Alphaproteobacteria bacterium | reverse complement strand
GGTGCTGTTCTTCGTCTCGGTGGGCATGCTGTTCAATCCCAGCGTGGTGCTGAGGGAACCGCTGGCGCTGGCCTTCACCTTCGGCATCGTGCTGGCGGGCGGCGGGGCCTGTTACCTGCTGCTGCGGCTGTTCGGCATCAAGAGCACCAGCGCCGTCACTATCGCCATCTCCCTGGCGCAGATCGGCGAATTCTCCTTCATCCTGGCCGATCTGGGCATCGGGCTGGGCCTGATGTCGGAAAGTGCGCGTGACCTGATCCTGGGCGCGTCCATTCTCTCCATCTTGCTCAATCCGCTGCTGTTCGCGCTGGCCGCCAAGCGCGAAGCCTCGCCCAACGTGCCGCCGGCCCCCGATCTGCCCCGTCCCGCGCCCGAACGGACCACGCTCACCGGTCATGCCGTGCTGGTGGGCTATGGCCGGGTGGGGCGGTTGATCGCCGACGGCATCAAGGGGTCGATGCCGCTGCTGGTGATCGAAGAAGGCGCGGTGGGCGATCCCGGCATCGCCCATATCCGGGGCAATGCCGCCAAGGATGATGTGCTGGCGGCGGCCAATCTGGGGGCGGCCAAGCTGCTGTTCGTCGCCATTCCCGAGGCCTTCGAGGCCGGCCAGATCGTGCAGCAGGCGCGGCGGGCCAATCCCGGCCTGCCCATCGTGGCGCGGGCCCATTTCGACGCCGAGGTCGAGCATCTGCTGTCGCATGGCGCCAGCCTGGTGATCATGGGCGAGCGGGAAATCGCCCAGGCGATGCTGGATTTCGCCAGGAACCACTAGCGGGCAGTAGGAAAATCCCGAACATAAATAGTACAAACGGGCCATGGGCGTGACGATTCGCATCCTTGGCCTGGATCCGGGCCTTTCGGCCATGGGCTGGGGGGTGATCGATGTCACGGGCTCGCGCCTGGCCCATGTCGCCCATGGGGTCATCGCCACCAAGCCCGCGCTCGGGTTGGGACTGCGCCTGATGCAATTGCACCGCGAACTGGCCGCCGTGATCGCGCTCCACACGCCGGCATCCATCGCCGTCGAGCAGGCCTTTGTCGCCCGCGACCCGCAGGCGGCCTTGAAGATCGGCCACGCCCGCGCCGTGGCGCTGCTGGCGGCGGCCCAGGCCGGCCTCGAGATCGCTGAATACGCCCCCAACCACATCAAGAAGTCGGTGGTCGGCGCCGGTCACGCCGGCAAGGAGCAGGTCCAGTTCATGGTCAAGCGGCTGCTGCCGGCCTGCGGCGTGACCCAGGCCGATGCCGCGGACGCGCTGGCCTGCGCCATCGCGCACGCGCATCTGTCCACGACCCGCGCGCGCATGGTGGTGAACCAATGATCGGCAAGCTCACCGGCACCGTGGATTCCATCACCGACGAAGGCGTGATCCTGGATGTGAACGGCGTCGGCTATCTGGTGGGTTGTCCGGCTTCGACCCTGTCGCGGCTGGCGGTGGGCGCGCATGCTTCATTGATGGTCGAGATGAAAGTCAGCCAGGACGCCATCAGGCTTTATGGTTTTGCCAGCGCCGAGGAACGCGAATGGTTCCGCCTCCTTCAGACGGTGCAGAATGTCGGAGCCAAGGTGGCGCTGGCGGTGCTGTCCACGCTCAGCCCGCGCGATCTCTCCCGCGCGCTGGCGCTGGGCGACAAGGCGATGATCGGCCGCGCCCCCGGCGTGGGACCCAAATTGGCGCTGCGCATCGCCACCGAACTCAAGGACAAGGTGTCGTCGATGATGATGGGCGGTGACGAGGCAGTTGCTGTTGCCGCCGCGCCCCGCGGCCCGGAAGCCGATGCGGTTTCGGCGCTGGTGCATCTGGGCTATAGCGATGCCCGCGCCGCCGAGGCGGTGGCCCGCGCATCACAGGCGCTGGGCGAACACACCGAAGCGGGCGCGCTGATCCGCGAAGCGCTGAAGGGTTTGGGGCGATGACGAAGGAAAGACTCGTCACCCCGGAACGCAGCGAGGACGACAATCTCGAGGCTTCGCTGCGCCCCAAGCGGCTGGCTGATTTTGTCGGCCAGCAACAGGCGCGCGAAAATCTTTCGGTCTTTATCGACGCAGCCAAGGCCCGCAGCGAGGCGCTGGACCATGTACTGTTCTACGGCCCGCCGGGCTTGGGCAAGACAACTCTGGCCCAGATCGTGGCCCGCGAGCTGGGGGTGAATTTCCGCTCAACCAGCGGCCCGGTTCTGGCCAAGGCGGGCGATCTCGCCGCCATTCTCACCAATCTCGAGCCGCGCGATGTGTTGTTCATCGACGAAATCCATCGCCTCAATCCGGCGGTGGAGGAAATACTTTATCCCGCGATGGAGGATTATGAACTCGATCTTGTCATCGGCGAGGGGCCGTCGGCGCGCTCGGTGAAGATTCAACTGGCGCCGTTCACCCTGGTGGGCGCCACCACCCGCTCCGGCCTGATCACCACGCCGCTGCGCGACCGCTTCGGCATCCCGGTGCGGCTCAATTTCTATACCCCCGATGAACTGCTTTCGATCGTCGAGCGCGGTGCCCGCGTGCTGGGCTTTGACCTGACCCGGGACGGCGCGCGCGAAATCGCAGGCCGCGCGCGCGGCACGCCGCGCATCGCCGGACGTCTGCTCAAGCGGGTGCGCGACTTCGCCGCCGTCGCGGGGCAGGCAAAGGTGGATGCCAGGATCGCCGACGCCGCCCTGACGCGCCTCGAGGTGGATGCGCGGGGGCTGGACGCCTTTGATCGGCGCTACCTGACTTTGATCGCCGAGAATTTCGGCGGCGGTCCGGTAGGCATTGAAACCATTGCCGCCGCCCTGGGCGAGGCGCGCGACGCGATCGAGGAAATTGTGGAGCCGTATCTGATGCAGCAGGGATTTGTGCAGCGTACCCCGCGCGGCCGCACTCTGGCCGGGGCCGCCTATGGCCATCTGGGCTTGCCGGCGCCGGCGCAAGGCCAGCCCGGCCTGTTCGCGAGCGATGCCGATGAATAAGCGGCTGAACGGCCTCGGTCATTTCGACGGCAAGACCCATATCCTGCCCATCAGCATCTATTACGAAGACACCGACCTGTCCGGCGTTGTCTATCATGCCAATTACCTGCGCTACATGGAGCGGGGCCGCACCGAATTCTTCCGCCTGGCCGGCATTTCCAAGATGGACGGGCTGGAGGAAGACGAGCCGACCGCCTGGGCCATCCGTTCCGTCACCATCGACTATCACCGTCCGGCCCGGCTGGACGACAATGTGACGGTTCACACCATCCTGACGGGCCTGTCGGGCGCACGCATGCGCGCCACCCAGCGGGTGATGTGCGGCGATGTGCTGCTGGTCCAGGCGCGGATCGAAGCCTGCATCACTACGTTAACGGGCAAGGCTCGCCGTTTGCCCAAAAACGTGGTGGAGACTCTTGCGCCTTTCCTCACCACAGAAGAGACTTGAAGTTATTCGTCAAATTTCGGCCAAGATCGGGGGGCAATAGCCCTCCGTTCACGGCGCCAAAAGGTTTTCAGATGACCCTCAGACAAGTTGCCGCCGCGGCCGTCGCGATTCTGACATTGGCTTTCACCGCCCCGGTCTTTGCCCAGGCCCCCATCGCCGCCCCGGTCGGCGCCCCCGCCCAGTCACAAGCCCTGGATGCGCCGCCCGGCGCCACCAGCGCACCGGCCAGCGACGTCTCCGCCAGCTTCTCGATCATTCCGATGTTCCTGCGCGCCGACATCATCGTGAAGGCGGTGATGATCCTGTTGCTGGCGGCCTCGCTGTGGTCCTGGACCATCATTTTCAACAAGCTGATGGTGCTGTCGAACCTCAAGCGCAAGGCGCGCCGCTTCGACAAGCTGTTCTGGTCCGGCCAGTCGCTCGACGAACTCTATCAGCAGTTCGCATCCCATAACGACCATCCGTTGGCGGCGATGTTCATCGCCGGCTTGCGCGAATGGCGCCGTGCCTTTGAAGGCGGAAACCCGCGCGAATCCGCCTTGCCGGGCATCAAGGAGCGGATCGACAAGGCGATGAGCGTCACCATCCTGCGCGAGACCGACGGCATCGAACGGCAACTGGGCGTGCTGGCCACTATCGGCTCGGTTTCGCCCTTTGTCGGCCTGTTCGGCACGGTGTGGGGCATCATGAACTCCTTCGCGGCCATCGCGGCGCGCCATGACACGACCCTGGCGGTGGTGGCGCCGGGCATCGCCGAGGCGCTGTTCGCCACCGCCATGGGACTTCTGGCCGCCATTCCCGCCGTCATCTTCTACAACCGGTTCGTCGCCGATATCGGCCGCTATGTGAACCAGCTGGACGCTTTCGCGGATGAGTTTTCCGCCATCCTGTCGCGCCAGCTTGATGAAAAGGCGGGCCGCTGATGGCGGCTGGCATCCAGCACACTTCCGCCCGCGGCCGTGGCCGGATGCGCCGCCGCGCCATGGCGGAAATCAATGTCACACCGTTCGTGGACGTGATGCTGGTGCTGCTGATCGTCTTCATGGTGACCGCCCCCCTGCTCACCGTCGGCGTGCCGGTGGACCTTCCCAAGACGAGGGCCCCGGCTCTGGGGCAGGACCGCGAGCCGCTCTCCATCACGGTGCGGCGTGACGGTGCCATCTTCCTGCAGAAGGAACAGATCCCCCAGGCCGCTTTGGTGGACAAGCTCAAGGCCATTGCCGCCAACGGCTATGACCAGCGCATCTTCGTGCGCGGTGACACAAGGGCCAACTACGGCAAGGTGATGGAAGTGATGGGCGTGCTTGCCTCCAGCGGCTTCACCCATATCGGACTGGTGACGGATGTCGTCAAACCACAACCCGACGCGCGCTAGGGCGGCGGCCACCTACCGGCGTACCCGTCCGACCACGTCGCGTGGGCCGCGCTATGGCGTGCTGGTTTCCGTTGCGTTTCACGGCCTGGTGGTGGCCGCCGCGTTTTTCACCTTCTCACGCAACTTCGAGACGCCCCAGGACAGCAATGTCGTGCCGGTGGACCTGGTCACGATCGCCGATGTCACCAATGTCGCCGCCCAGGCGCCACCAGCGCCGGAGCCGGAAAAGCTCGATATCCCCATGCCTGCCCTGGAAGCGCCGCCCGAGCCGCAACTGCAGGAAGTGGAACCCGCGCCCGAGCCGCCGATGCCGAAGTTCGACGTGAAGAAAGAGGTCAAGCCGGTCGAAAAGCCGGCCGAACCCAAAAAGACGGCCTCGGTGAATTTCGACGCGCTTCTCAACAAGCTGACCACGCCGGAAAAGCCGGTGAAGAATGCCAGGCCCGCCGAGCGCGCCATTGCGGGCATCGGGTCGGGCAATGCCATGACCGCCAATATCGCCGATGCGCTGAAAAGCCAGATCTACCGTTGCTGGTCGCCGCCCACGGGCGCGCCGGATGCCCGCGACCTGGTGGTGGATTATGCCCTGCGTCTCAATCCCGACGGCACGGTGGCCAGCCTGCAATTGACGCCCGGCACCCAGATGGCGGCCGCGTCCAACGCCTATACCCGCGCGGCGGCGGAGGCCGCCAGCCGGGCGATCTATCAATGCCAGCCCTACAGGTTGCCTGCCGAGCGCTATAATGTCTGGCGGGAAATCAATCCCTTGCGCTTCGATCCGCGCCAGATGATGGAACAATAAGCGCTTTTGCGGTTTTGGAGATGAGCATGAAGAAATTCCTGGTCCTTCTGGCGGTGCTGGCTGCGTTTGCCGCCCAGCCTGCCCTGGCGCAGCTGCGGGTTGACGTCACCCAGGGCGTTGCCCAGCCGCTGCCCATCGCCATTCCCGATTTTGTCGGCGATCCGCAGGCGGGCGCCAATATCGCCGGTGTGGTGCGGGCCGATCTGGAGCGTTCCGGCCTGTTCCGCCCGCTGGACCAGAAAGGCTTTGCCGAGCGCGTCACCAACATCAATGCCGTACCCAATTTCGGAAGCTGGCGCGCCATCACCGCCCAGGGGCTGGTGACGGGACAGGTCACCCAGCAGCCCGACGGCCGGCTGCGGGTGGATTTCCGGCTGTGGGACGTTTACGGCGAAAGCCAGATGCTGGGCCTGCAATTCTTCACCACCCCCGAGAACTGGCGGCGCATCGCCCATATGGTGTCGGACGCCATCTATGAGCGCATCACGGGCGAAAAAGGCTACTTCGACACCCGCATCGTCTTCATTTCCGAGACCGGTCCGGCGACCCGGCGCGTCAAGCGGCTGGCGATCATGGACCAGGACGGCGCCAATCCGATCTTCCTGACCAACGGCAGCTACATGGTTCTGACGCCGCGCTTCAATCCGACGGCGCAGATGATCGCCTATATGTCCTATATCGCCACCAAGCCGCGCGTGTATCTGTTCGACATCGAGACCGGCAAGCAGGAAGTGCTGGGCAACTTCCCCAACATGACCTTCAGCCCGCGTTTCTCGCCCGACGGCAACCGGGTGGCGCTTACCCTGGAGACCGGCGGCAATTCCGACGTCTATGTGATGGATTTGCGCAGCCGCTCCGTCCAGCGCCTGACCACCGATCCTGGCATCGACACAGCGCCGTCATTTTCGCCGGACGGAAGGCAGATCGCGTTCGAGTCCGATCGCGGCGGCAGCCAGCAGGTCTATGTGATGAATGCGGACGGCTCCGGCCAGCGCCGCATCAGCTTCGGTGCGGGCAATAACGGCACGCCGGTCTGGTCGCCGCGCGGCGATCTTCTGGCCTTCACCAAGCAGCAGGGCAGCCGTTTCACCATCGGCGTGATGCGCACCGACGGCTCGGGCGAACGCCTGATCTCGTCGGGCGGACGGGACGAGGGCCCCACCTGGGCGCCCAATGGCCGGGTGCTGATGTATTCGCGGGGCCTCGGCGGCGGCGCGGGGTCGCAAATCTGGTCGGTGGACGTGACCGGACGCAACGAGCGGCGCGTGCTGACGCCCGGATCGGCGTCGGACCCCGCCTGGTCGCCCTTGATCCAGTAAGCCGCTTTTCCTAGAATAAGGCGATTTTGAACGCCTTTTTTTGGCTCTTTTTGCTGTTTAGTGCGTTTGGGGTTTGAGGTGCGATTCTAATTCTTAAGCGTGGGCGCCCGCACCGGTGGTCTGCGCTGCCAGGAGATTCCGTAATGATCCGATTTTCGTCTTCCATGAAATTTGCCTGCCTGTCGGCTGTTCTGGTGCTCGGCGCCTGTACCCATAAGCAGGAAGCGGTCACCACGGCCCCGCCGCCGGCCGCCGCCGCTCCGGCTCCGGCCCCCGCGCCCGTCACGTCCAGCATCATTCCCGGCAGCGCCGAAGATCTGCGCGTCAATGTCGGCGACACCGTCCACTTCGCTCTTGACCAGTACAATGTGGAAGAGACCGACAAGGCCCTGCTCGGCCGCCAGGCCGCCTGGCTGCAGCGCTATCCGGCCGTGCGCGTGACCATCGAAGGCCATGCCGACGAGCGCGGCACCCGCGAATACAACCTTGCGCTGGGCGCCCGCCGCGCCAATGCGGTGAAGGAATATCTGGTCAGCCAGGGCGTCTCCACCGGCCGTGTCGAAACCGTCTCCTACGGCAAGGAACGCCCGATCTGCACCAGCTCCGACGAAGGTTGCTGGTCGCAGAACCGTCGCGGCGTCACCATCGTCAGCGGCGGCGCGAACTCGTAATTTGCGCATCTGAATAAAAGGGGCGTGGGAAAAAACCCGCGCCCCTTTTTTGCTTTAAAGGCTTGATAGAGGTCCGTTCATGGTCCAGCGCTTCGCGGTTTCGGTATTGGCACTGTCGCTCGCTTTGGGGGCGTTGCCGGCCAGCGCCCAGCTCTTCGGTCCCAGCGACGAGGAGAAGGCGGCGGTCAAGGCGCATGAGGATGGCCAGGATGACGCCATCACCCAGGCCAATGACCGCATCCGCCAGCTGGAAGACCGGGTGCGCGGTCTCACCAGCAGCCTGTCCCAGGCGACCGGCACCAATGAGGAACTGGCGCACCAGATCCGCCAGCAGAATGACAAGATCGATGCGATGCAGAAGGATTTCGCGTATCGCCTCTGCACCCTGTCGGCGCAGCAGCTGGGCGCCAGCGACGCCCTGAACTGTGCCGCCGCTGGCACAACCTCCGCTGCGCCCCAGTCTTATGCGCCGCCGGCGCAGGCGATGCGTCCGGGGGACCCGCTGCCGCCGATCGATGCGGTCTCCAATTTCGATGCCGGGCCCCCGGTCACGCGCGGGCGTTCGCCGGGAACCCTGGGCACCCTGCCTGCGGGTCCCGGACCGCTGAACGGGCCGATGCCGGTGCCCGGCAACACGGCCCAGTATGACGCGGCGATGAATCTGATGAGCCGCGCGCAATATGCCGAGGCCGCTGCGGCGTTCCGCGGCTATGCCGACGCCAATCCCGGCGACAGCGATCTGTCGCCCCAGGCCATCTACTGGGTGGGTAATATAGCCTTCCTGCGGCAGGATTATGCGGGCGCGGCGCGGACCTTTGCCGAAACCATCAAGAAATATCCCAAGTCAACGCGCGCGCCGGACGCTATGTTCAAGCTGGCCCAGTCCTTCATGGCGAT
>CANKIV010000098.1 GCA_947482125.1 Alphaproteobacteria bacterium | reverse complement strand
TTGCACCAGGCCGTGGGTGGCGTCCAGGTTCTTTTGCATTCGTTCCGGATAGACGACCAGCTTCTCGACCACGCCGGTCATGCGGGCCAGCGCGAAGTCGAGCGTGATGGTGGCGTCGGGGCCGATGTAACGCTCGACCGAGGAGTGCGAGATATCGCGCTCATGCCACAGCGCCACATTCTCCATCGCCGGAATGGCATAGCTGCGCACCATGCGCGCCAGGCCGGTGATATTTTCGGTCAGCACCGGATTGCGCTTGTGCGGCATGGCCGATGAGCCCTTCTGGCCGGGCGAGAAATACTCCTCGGCTTCCAGCACTTCGGTGCGCTGCAGATGGCGGATTTCCACCGCCAGACGCTCCAGCGACGAAGCGACAACGCCCAGCGCCGCGAAGAAGGCGGCATGACGGTCGCGCGGGATCACCTGGGTGGACACCGGCTCTACCGCCAACCCCATCTGTTTGGCGACATGTTCTTCAACTTGCGGGTCGATATTGGCGAAGCTGCCAACCGCGCCCGATATGGCGCAGGTGGCGATTTCCTCGCGCGCCGTCACCAGGCGCCGGCGGGCGCGGGTGAACTCGGCAAAATAGGTCGCCAGCTTGACGCCGAAGGTGGTGGGTTCGGCATGGATGCCGTGGCTGCGCCCGATGGTGGGCGTCATCTTGTATTCCAGCGCGCGCGTCTTCAGCGCCGCCAGCAGGGCGTCGGTATCGGCGATCAGGATGTCGGCGGCGCGGGCCAGCTGCACATTCAGGCAGGTGTCCAGCACGTCCGATGAGGTCATGCCCTGATGCACAAAGCGTGCTTCGGGGCCGACGATTTCCGACAGATGCGTCAGGAAGGCGATGACGTCATGCTTGACCTCGCGCTCGATCTCGTCGATCCGCGCCACATCGAATTTCGCGTCCTTGCCCTTTTCCCAGATCTTTTTCGCGGCGTCTTTCGGCACCACGCCCAGCTCGGCCAGCTTGTCGGTGGCGTGCGCCTCGATCTCGAACCAGATGCGGAATTTGGTCTCGGGCGACCAGATCGAAACCATCTGTTCGCGGGAATAGCGGGGGATCATGGGGGCTACCA
Source organism: Alphaproteobacteria bacterium (assembly GCA_947482125.1). Classification (GTDB taxonomy): domain Bacteria; phylum Pseudomonadota; class Alphaproteobacteria; order Micropepsales; family Micropepsaceae; genus Rhizomicrobium. Next base: position 7,427 of record CANKIV010000098.1, on the reverse strand, counting down.
GAGATGTTACGCGTGCTTCTAGCGCGTCAGGCGCGCGCGCGAAAGAGTGCTTATTTCAAAGCAATCCCAAGGACTTGAAGCTGGAATGGCCGGCGCGTCCGATCACCAGATGATCATGCACGGCAAGGCTCAGCGCCTTGGCCGCGGTCACGATCTCGCGGGTCATGGCGATGTCGGCCCTGGACGGCGTGGGATCGCCGCTAGGATGATTGTGAACCAGGATCAGGGCCGAGGCGCTGAGCTCCAGCGCGCGTTTGACGATTTCGCGCGGATAGACCGGGGCGTGATCCACGGTGCCCCTGGTCTGCACTTCGTCGGCGATCAGCACATTCTTGCGGTCCAGGAACAGCACGCGGAATTCCTCTATCTCGGAGCGCGCCATCGCCGCCGTGCAATAATCCAGCAGCGCCGTCCAGGACGACAATGCGGGGCGCCCCATCACCCCGGTCTTGGCCAGGCGCTGGGCGGCGGCTTCCACGACCTTGAGATGATTGGCGACAGTCTCGCCCATGCCCTTCACTTCCAGCAGCCGGGCGCGGGGCGCGGCGATCACTTCGGCAAAACTGCCGAACCGCGCCAGCAGCGCCTTGGCCAATGGCTTGGTGTCCCGCCGTGGCAGGGCGGCGAACAGGGTCAATTCCAGAAGTTCGTAATCGGGCATGGCATCGGCGCCGCCCTTGAGGAAACGCGCCCGGAGGCGCTCGCGATGGCCGGCCGTGCCATTGTCGCCTGCGCCGCTCACGCGATCAGAAGTAGGGCGGCTTGTGCAATCCCTTGGGCGACAGCGTGAAAATCTCCACGCCGTCCTCGGTCACGCCCACGGAATGTTCGAACTGCGCCGACAGCGAACGGTCGCGCGTCACCGCGGTCCAGCCATCGGCCAGCACCTTCACGCCGTAACCGCCCAGATTGATCATAGGCTCGACGGTGAAGAACATGCCGGGCTTCAAGGCAATGCCATGACCCAGCTTGCCGTAATGCACGATGTTGGGCAGGGCATGGAACACCTTGCCCAGGCCATGGCCGCAGAAATCGCGCACCACGGCACATTTTTCCTGGCCTTCGGCAAAGGACTGGATGGCATGGCCGATATCGCCGGTGGTGGCGCCGGGCTTGACCGCCGCAATGCCGCGCATCATGGAGTCATAGGTGATCTCGACCAGCCGCTCGGCTTTGCGCTTGACGTCGCCCACCGGATACATGCGGCTGGTGTCGCCATGCCAGCCGTCCAGGATCACGGTGACATCGATATTGACGACATCGCCGTCGCGCAGCGGCTTGTCGTTGGGAATGCCATGACAGACCACATGATTGATCGAGGTGCAGACGGTATGGCGATAGCCGCGATAACCCAGGCAGGCCGGGATGGCGCCATGGGCGATGACATAGTCATAGGCCACCTTGTCCAGCGCGGCGGTGGTGACGCCGGGCACGACCAGCGGCACCATCAGGTCCAGCACCTCGGCGGCCAGCCGGCCGGCCTTGCGCATGCCCTCAAAATCGGACGGCTGGTGCAGGGTCACGGCAAAATGGGCCTTGCGCGCCGCCTCAAATATCTCGGATTGGGGTACGATGGTCATGTTCGGGCCAATATAGTGGCGCCCATGCGAAAACCCAAACGGTTTCAGGGATGACAAAAAGCGCGGCAATTCTGGTGATCGGCGATGAAATCCTGTCAGGCCGGACCCAGGACACCAACACGAATTACATCGCCAGGTTCCTCACCTCGCTGGGCATAGACCTGAAGGAGGCGCGGGTGGTGGGCGATGTGGAAGAGGAGATCGTCGCGGCCCTGAACGCCCTGCGCGCCCGGTATGATTTTGTCTTTACCACCGGCGGCATCGGCCCCACCCATGATGACATCACCGCCGACGCGGTGGCCAAAGCGTTCAATGTTGGCATCGGCTATCACCCCGAAGCCTATGCCCTGCTGGAGGCGCGCTATCCGCCCGGCGAGTTCAACGACATGCGCAAGCGCATGGCCCGCATTCCCCATGGCGCGGCGCTGGTGGCCAATGCCGTCTCGGGCGCGCCGGGATTTCACCTCGGCAATGTCACTGTGATGGCGGGCGTGCCGATGGTGATGCGCGCCATGCTGGAGGCGATCGCGCCGCAATTGCCGCGCGGAGAGCAGGTTCAAAGCATCACGGTGGAAGCCGCGATTCCCGAAGGCGCCATCGCCCCTGGCCTTGCCGCTCTGCAGAAGGAACACAAGGACATCGCCATCGGCTCCTATCCTTTTTATCGCGAAGGCACGGCGGCGCCGTTTGGAGCGCAACTGGTGGTGCGCGGCCGGGACGCGTCGGCGGTCGAGCGCGCCGCCCTGGCGTTGGAAGATCTGGTACGGTCGCTGGGTGCTGCGCCGCAGCGCGTAAATACGGCTGACAGCGCGAATGGGAAATGACAGGTTCGCCAATGAACAGTGACAAGGGCGTGACATGGATATCAAAAAGCGCGATTTTCTGGTCGGCGGTGCGGTCGTGACCGCCGGCATGGTGGGCCCGGCCCAGGCGCAGCCCGCCGTCGCTTTTCCCGTGCCGGAAGCCGTCCTGCTGCCCATCAACGGCAGCAGCCAGCACTATCCGGTGCGCCGCATCTATTGCGTGGGGCGCAATTACCTCGCCCATATCCGCGAACTGGGGAATGACGAGCGCGAGCCGCCCTTCTTCTTCGCCAAGCATCGCGACATGATCGTGCAGAACGGCAAGACCTGCGCCTATCCCGCGCTCACCAAGGATTACCAGCATGAAGTCGAGCTGGTGGTGGCGATGAAGTCGGGCGGCATGAACATCCCCGTCGAGCGCGCCCTGGAGCATGTCTATGGCTATGCCGTGGGCCTGGACATGACCCGCCGCGACCAGCAGAACCTGATGAAGTCCAAGCAGCTGCCCTGGGAAATCGGCAAGTCCTTCGAGGACAGCGCCCCCTGCGGCGCCATCTATCCGGTGGATCAGGTCGGCTATCTGTCCAAGGGCCGCATCCATCTCGCCGTGAACGGCAAAACCACCCAGGACTCCGACCTGGCCAAGATGATCTGGAACGTGCCGGAGATCATCAATGCCCTGTCGATCCAGGCGGAACTGAAGGCCGGCGACCTGATCTTCACCGGTACGCCCGAAGGGGTCGGTCCGCTGCAGCGCGGCGACAGGATGACGGCGCGTATCGACAGGCTGGGTGAACTCGCCGTCACGGTGGTCTGAGGCAAAAGCTCGCGGCCCGGTGTTGCAGCGCAGCGGATGAATCCGGCTGACAGCGCTTGTCCGAAGTGACAGGCTTTCCCCAACAAACACTCTCAAGGGGAAAGCAAATGGACATCAAGAAGCGTGATTTTCTGTTCGGCGCCGGCGTGGCGGCGGCTGCAGCCACCGGTGCCCTGGCCCAGCCTGTTCGTCAGCCCGGCGGCGGCTATCCGCCCGGCGTTCCCAAGGCGACGGGGCGCAGCATGCTCGATAGCCCGCATTATATCGGCTACGCCAGCAAGGGTTATGGCTTCCAGAAAAGCTGGGCCCGCACCCTGCCGCTGGTTCCCTCGGTGGACCGCAACTACAAGCCGCGCCGCATCAACAAGGCGATCGAGCTGTGGGAAGACAATCAGGTCGTGGCCTATGCCGAATTCGGAGCGTCCGGTGCGCCGGACACTTATGAAGAAGGCAAGCGCATGTCCCAGACCTATTGCGATGCCATCAATTACGAAATGGAGAACGACTCCTTCAGCATCGACGGGCTGCGCAACTTCATGCAGGGCCTGGTGGATGGCGGGCCCACCCCGTCCGGCCACCGCACCCCGATGGTGTTTGTGACCATTCCGGCCTGGGGTTTCGACGGTCCCTCGATGCGCGCCAATGTCTGGCAGATTTCCCAGGCGCTGGCGGCGGGCGCGCATGGCGTCCTGATCTGCGAAATGGAATCGCCGGAAGCGGCCCAGATCGCCATCGCCGGGGCGCGCTACAAATGGACCTGGCCGGGCGTGGAGCAGCTTCCCATCGAAGGCTGCCGCGGTGCCGGCAGTCAGGCCTTCGCCGCGCATATCTGGGGCATTACGCCGGCCGAATATTCGCGCGTCGCCGATGTCTGGCCGCACAATCCCCATGGCGAAATCACCATGGGCTTCAAGCTGGAAAACCGCCGCTCGGTGGAAGTTGCCGACAATATCCTGTCGACCAAGGGTCTGGCCTTTGCCGAACCCGGCCCCAGCGACAATGGCCTGTCACATCTGGGCTGGGATGCGGTCAGAGGCGATATCACGCCGGCGCAGCGCGCCGCCCTGCCTGCCTCCAAGCGTTTGCGGGAAAACCTGGAACGCATCCGGCTCGCGGCCAAGAGGCACAAAGTGCAATGGCTGGGCGATGGTCCGGACGGCGCGACGCGTAACCAGGAAATCGACGAGGGCCGGCGCATGGGCCCTGCCGGTAACGAGCAGCGTGTGCACGAGGACCGCCTCTATACGAAGAGGAAAATGCCCTACTAGAAGCGCGACGCTTTAGTCGAGCTTGAGCGCCCGGGCCGCTGTCGAAAAGGCGGTCTGGGCGTCCTTGTTTCCGGCAAAGGTCTTGCGCGCCGTCGCCAGTGCTTCCCTGGCTTTCGCTGTTTCGCCCAGCACGGCATAGGCGCGCATCAGCCGCACCCAGCCCAGCGCGTCATTGGGATCGCCTTTCAGCCTTGCGGCCAGCATCGCCACCATCCGGTTGGGGTCGGGCGCGCCGCCTGCGCCCGATGCCTGCGCCGTCACCAGCGCCAGCCGGTCCACCAGCATCTGGTACAGCGGGGTGGTGACGGGCGTGTCGGCCAGCAGGCTTTGCCACATCTGCGCCGCGCCCGCCGCATCGCCCTTGGCCCGCCGCGCATCGCCCAGATAGAAGCGGGCCGGCGCATTGGAGGGATCGACCGCCAGGGCGGAGTTGAAGGCTTCTTCGGCTTCCGGCGGCACCGCGCCGCGATTGGCGATCACCAGCGCCTCGCCATAGTCGGCGTGGAGTTCGGCATCGCCTTTGCCTTGCAGGGCGATGGCGCGGCCCAGCGCCTTGGCGGCGTTGCGCGGATCGCGCGCCGCCATATAGGCCTGACCCAGATAGCGCCAGGCGCGTATGTCGTCCGGATACTGGCGCACCCGCTTGATCAGATAGGGGACCAGGGCGCTGGGTTCGTTGGTGTCCAGGCCCCGTGCCTCGCGCTGTGCCAGCTGCGGGCGGCCCACCATCCAGTAAGTGACGCTGCCGACGCCCAGCACGAAAAGGGCGATGGCGGCGAGCAGCAGGGTGCTCTTCTTCTTGTCCTTGCCACGCAGCAGCGGCACCAACGCGAAGGCGATTGCCACCAGCGCCAGAACCATGAAACCAATTATCGGAACGGCGCTCACGGTTGGCCTCTGTATTTGTTGCGCACCAATGCCACGATCATGCCACGGCGGGAGCGACGGCCAGGCGAGCGAAGCGATGCCGTCCGGCCGCGCGACCCAACAAAAAACCATCCGCGGCTCATGCATTTCCCCGATACTTGTTGCGCACCAGCGCCACGATCATGCCGCGGATGGTGCGGGCCTGCTGATCGGTCAGGCCGGAGCGCAATATCATGGCGCGTATGTTGCGCACCATCGCGCCCTTCTTGGCCGGTGGGAAGAAAAATCCGCCCGCGTCCAGCTCGCGCTCCAGATGCTCGAAAAGGTCCACCAGATCCTGGCGGGCGGCCGGCACGGCGATGCTGGGGCGGGTGCGGCTGGCCGGCGTGGCATCGGCGCTTTTCAGCCATTCATAGCCCAGAAGCAGCACCGCCTGCCCCAGGTTGAGGGACCCGGCCTTGATCTCGGATTCCTTGATCTGCGGCAGGGGCGCGGTGGGAATGGTGATCAGCGCGTCGCACAGCGAAATCTCGTCATTGTCCAGGCCGGCCCGCTCGCCGCCGAACAGCAGGGCGGTCTTGAGCCCCGCATCCGACGCCTGGCGCAGTCGCGCGATCGCGGCCTCGGGCGTCAGCACCTCGCGCGTCACGTCCCGGCCCCGTGCCGTGGTCGCCAGCACCAGCTGGCAATCGGCCAGCGCGGCTCTGGCGTCGGCATGGATCTGCGCCCGGTCCAGGATGTCGCCGGCGCCCGAAGCCAGCATCTGGGCCCGGTCATTGGGCCATTCCATCCTGGGGGCGATCAGGCGCAGGTCCGTGAGGCCGAAATTCTTCATCGCCCGGGCGGCGGCGCCGACATTCTCACCCATCTGGGTGTGGGACAGGATGATGGCGGGGGCGGTCATTTGGCGCTTTGACGGGCCTGTTCTTGTCGGGCTATTTGAGGCCCCGCTATATCTGGTACAGGCCCGGTTTTCGAGGCTTTCTTAAGGCAAGGAATTTAAGTCCATGGAAAAGATCAAGGTCGCCAACCCGGTGGTCGAACTGGACGGCGACGAGATGACCCGCATCATCTGGGACCTGATCAAGAAAAAGCTGGTCCTGCCCTATCTCGACATCGACCTGCAGTATTACGACCTCTCCATCGAGCATCGCGACGCCACCGACGACAAGGTGACGGTCGAGGCCGCCGAGGCGATCAAGAAATACGGCGTGGGCGTGAAATGCGCCACCATCACCCCCGATGAAGCCCGGGTGGAGGAATTCAAGCTCAAGAAGATGTGGAAGTCGCCCAACGGCACCATCCGCAACATCCTGGGCGGCGTCATCTTCCGCGAGCCCATCATCTGCAAGAATGTGCCGCGCCTGGTGCCGGGATGGACCCAGCCCATCGTGGTCGGCCGCCATGCGTATGGCGACCAGTACCGCGCCACCGATTTCCTCTTCCCCGGCAAGGGCACGCTGACCATCAAGTTCGTCGGCGAAGACGGCAAGGTGATCGAGCATGAAGTGTTCAAGTCGCCGGGCGCCGGCGTCGCCATGGCGATGTACAACCTCGACGAGTCGATCCGTGAATTTGCCCGCGCCTCGCTGAATTACGGCTTGATGCGCAAGTATCCGGTGTACCTCTCGACCAAGAACACCATCCTCAAGGCCTATGACGGCCGCTTCAAGGACCTGTTCCAGGAAATCTACGAGGCGGAATTCGCTGACAAGTTCAAGGCGGCGGGTATTGTCTATGAGCATCGCCTGATCGACGACATGGTGGCGTCGGCCCTCAAGTGGAGCGGCGGCTATGTCTGGGCCTGCAAGAATTACGACGGCGACGTGCAGTCCGACACCGTGGCGCAGGGCTTTGGCTCCCTGGGCCTGATGACGTCCGTGCTGTTCACCCCCGATGGCAAGACGGTGGAAGCCGAAGCCGCGCATGGCACCGTGACGCGCCATTACCGCGAGCATCAGAAGGGCAAGGCCACCTCGACCAATTCCATCGCCTCGATCTTCGCCTGGACGCGGGGCCTTTCCCATCGCGCCAAGCTGGACGGCAACGACAAGCTCGCCAAATTCGCGCTGACCATGGAAAAGGTCTGCGT
>CANKIV010000097.1 GCA_947482125.1 Alphaproteobacteria bacterium | reverse complement strand
TAGAATTGCTGGCGGGTGCGGCCATGCACGGTGATGGCTTTTACGCCCAGGCTTTCGGCCAGCGCCGCGATCTCAGGCGCATTGCGGTTTTGATCGTCCCAGCCCAGCCTCATCTTCAGGGTGACGGGACGCGATGTGCCATTGACGGCGGCTTCGATCAGCTTTGCGGCCAGTTCGGGTTCGCGCATCAGGGCCGATCCGGACAGGGCGCCGGTCACTTCCTTGGCGGGACAGCCCATGTTGAAATCGATGATGTCGGCACCGGCTTCTTCCGCCAGCTTCGCACCCTTGGCGATCCATTCCGGGGTGCGGCCGACGAGTTGGATCACCATCAGCGGCAGCGCTTGTTCGTCTTCCTTGGCACCGATGGCGGCGCGGCGCACCACATCGGGGCGGCCTTTCGCGAAACTGTCACAAGCCACCATCTCGGTCGCCACATAGGGCGCGCCGCACTGACTGGCGATCCGGCGGAACGGCAGGTCGGACACACCCGTCATCGGCGCGGTCAGGACCCGGCCGGGAATGGTGACGTCACCGATATTAAGGGTGTGGGACATGGTGCGGGACATAGTCCCGCCAGCCATTTTTGTCGAGTTAAGTGGCGTTAGCCGTCGCTGCCCACATTGCGGATGCGGCCCGGTCCGGCGATTTCGCTTTCCACGCGGGGATTGGAATGAAGCCGCACCTCGCCGGGACCGGCGATCTCGATCCGGGCCTCGTCGCGGGGGGCGATGTCGGCCTTGCCGACGCCGGCAATTTCCACCCGCGCTTTACGCCCGGTGACATGCGCGAAATCGGCATGGCCGATGCCCGCCATTTCGATTTCCAGTTCTTCAACCTTGCCGTTGGCCTCGACCTTGGCGACGCCGGCCATCTCCACCTTCAGGCTTTCCTGGTCCAGCGCATCCAGGGTCAGGCGGCCGGTGCCGGCGATTTCAAATCTCTTGAAGGTGCGCCCCGGCAGCGTGATCTCCAGGTCCCTGGTGCGGCGACCCCAGCCGCGGCAGTCCATCTGGATGTCGCCCTGGCCACTTCCAGATGCGCCAGCACCTGCGGATCGCCGGTGACATGCACCTGGTCGTCGCTGCCGGGCCGGTAGCGGGCATGGCCGCGCAGCGACAGGCCGACATGATCGCTGCCGTCCCATTTCAGGGTGCGGCTTGTGGCGACGGCGCCGGGAACGGCCTTGCAGCGCTGCGCGTCGTTGAAGAAAGACGCGACGTCGAGTCCATCCCGGAAATCCCGGCCGCCGATGGCGGCAGCGGCGCCGATGCAGACCGCGGACCCGATCAGGCCGGTAAAGGCGATAATGGCAAGTTTGTGCACCATGGTCGCGTCTTTCTTTGCAGATCAGATGCCGTTGCCGGCGCCGGAACCAACATTGTGGATGCGGCCCGAGCCGGCGATATGGGTTTCGACCTTGCGCGGATTGGTGTGCAGGTTGACGTCGCCCGAGCCGGCGATGTGAATCTCAGCCTCGTCGCGCGGCGCGATATCGGCATTGCCGCTGCCGGCGATCTTCACGGTCACATCTTCGGACACCACGCCGCCCAGGTCGGCATCGCCGGACCCGGCGATGGAGATGCGCACTTCTTCCACGTTGCCGGTGGCCTTGATGGTGCCCGAACCGGCGATGGAAACCTTCACGTCATGCTGGTCCAGGTTGTTCAGTTCGATCTTTCCGCTGCCGGCGATACCGAACTTTTCCATCCGCGTGCCGGGCAGGGTGATCTCCAGCCTGTCGCTGTTTCCACCCCGGTAGTTGCAATCCAGTTCGATGCGGCCGTTGCGAACCCGCACATGGGCCACGATCTGCGGATCACCGCTGACCTGCCATTCATTGTTGCCATTGGGCGTATAGACCGCGCGGGCCGGCACGTTGAGCGAGATATGGTCGCTGCCGTCCCATTTCAGGGTGCGGCTGCCGGTAGCGCCCGCCACCGTCTCGCAGCGCGGCCGGTCGCCGAACATGGAGAAGTCCATGCCTTCGAAGCGGTGTCCGAATTCCTTGGCGCCGATGGCGGCGGCAGCCCCCATGGCGACGGCGGAGACCACAAGGCCGGTGAAAGCGACGATGGCGAGTTTGTGAGCCATGCGTTGTCCTCAGATGGAATCGTTGGCGGATTTGAAAAGACGGAAGTGCAGGCGGGCATACTGGATCAGCCCGCGCGCCACCCAGTCCAGGATCAGCAGCAGCAGGGCGCCGGCGCCGATGCCGCCACTGACCAGGCCGATGCCGGTCAGGGTCTGCAGCGCGGTGTTGCCCATCATCAGTGTCCAGCCGCCGGGGATCAGGTTGCCCAGCAGGATGGCGCCGCCCACCACGCAGCCGACACAGGCGAGCGCGATGACGAAGAACACCGCCAGCATGACGCCCAGTACCGGCAGCAGGAACATCACATCGATGGTGGCCAGCCCGATCAGCGCCAGCACCACACCGACGAAATTGCCGGCGCTGCGGTCCTGTTCCCAGCGCTTGAAGCCGACTTCGGCGCGCAATTCGCGGGCCAGCCGCGAAGGGTCCCCCAGCGCTTCGGCGACTTCATCCTCGCTGCGCCCGGCGGCGACGCCATCGGCAAAATGGGATTCATAGTCGGCGATGATGTCGTTGACATCGCTCTGATGCAGGCCGGAAAGCCCGGCGCGCAATTGCGCAATGAAGTTCGCGCGATTCATGTCACATCCCCCAGAATTTTTCGCACCGCGACCTCGAAGGCGAGCCAGTCCGTGATCTGCGACTTCAGGGCGCCCGCCCCGGCCTTGGTGAGCTTGTAATATTTGCGCGGCGGGCCGCTGCCGGACTCCTGAAGATAGGTCGAGACCAGGCCGTCATTCTGCATCCGGCGCATCAGGGGATAGATTGTGCCTTCGCCCATGCCGACGGCCTCCGCCATGCGGCTGGCGATATCGTAAGCGTAGTTGTCACCCTTGGAGAGCAGCGCGAGCACGCACATCTCCAGGACGCCTTTCTTGAGCTGTATTTGTAGCGATTCTGTCATGCTTTATTGTCTATCACACGATACCTTGTCATGCAAGATACTATTTTTCATTACCCAGCTTTTAAGGCTTTGGGGGTAGAACCCGGCCATGAGCCTGAAAATCCAGCTCGCCAGCCTGATCGGCCGCCATATCCGGGTGCGTCCCGCGCGCCTGGCCGGGCATAGGCCGGTGGCCAGCATCAGTTTCGACGATTTTCCCAAGTCGGCCTGGACCGGGGGCGGCCCGGTGCTGGCCCGGCACGGGGTGCGCGGCACTTATTATACGGGCGGCGGCTTTTGCGGCCGGACCGTGGAGGGCACGCGGTTCTACGAGGCCCAGGACCTGACGGAACTGGCGGCGGCGGGGCATGAAATCGGCTGCCATGGTTTCGCGCACCAGCCGGTCTCGGAATTGTCGCCCGCGGAACTGGCGCAGGATGCCCAGCGCAACCGGGATTTTCTGAAGGCTTTCCTGAAGGGCGAAGCGCCGGTCAGCTACGCCTATCCCTTCGGCCGTGTCAGCCCGGGCGCCAAGCAGTTCCAGGCGCCGCGCTTCTCGTCGTTGCGGGGCACCCATGAAGGCGTCAATGCCGGCCGGGTCGACCTGGCGCAGCTGAACGTGATCTCGCTGGAAACCCGGCTGTGGAACAAGGACCGGATCGAAGCGGCCATCCACCGCGCCCTGCACGATCACGGCTGGCTGATCCTCTATACCCATGGCGTGTCGGATAGTCCGGGCGCTTACGACTCTAGCCCGCAAATGCTAGACTGGGCATTGGGCAAGGTTGCTGCCGCGCGCATCGAGATCCTGCCGGTGCGCGACGCCCTGCCGGTGGCGTTGGGCAACTAAGTCTTTTTCGATTTCTCGCGTATCGCTCTCAGGGTTGTCACCGGTGTGATGCCTTCGGCGTCGAACTTTACATGGATGATGGACGGCAGGTTGCTTCCTTCCGCCGCCAGGAAGGCGGGGGCGAAGTCTTCGGTCTTCTCAACCGTGGCGCCGAAGCCGCCAAAGCTGCGCGCCATGGCGGCGAAATCGGGATTGACCAGATCGGTGGCCGAGACGCGGCCGGGAAACTCACGCTCCTGATGCATGCGGATGGTGCCGTAGCAGGCATTGTCGTAGACGATGACGATGATAGGCAGGCCGTATTGGACGGCGGTGGCGAATTCCTGCCCCGTCATCAGGAAGTCGCCGTCGCCCGCCAGCGCCACCAACTTGCGCTGGGGATACATCTGTTTCATCGCAATCGCGGCGGGCACGCCGTAACCCATGAAGCCGCTGATGGGGGCCATCTGGGTGGCGAAACGGCGGAATCGATAGAAGCGGTGAATCCAGCCTGAATAGTTGCCCGCGCCATTGCAGAGGATGGCGTCGGCGGGCAGGTGGCCGCGCAGCCAGATCATGATCTCGCTGAGATTGACGGCGCCGGGCTGCGGCACCGGCTGTTCCGACCATGCCAGGTAATCGGCGCGCGCTGTCGTCACGTCATGGGCGGGCCCGCGCGGGGATAATCTTGCCAGCGCCGGGGCGAAGGCTTTGGGCGAGGCGGGAATGCCCAGGGTCGGCTGCCACACCCGGCCGATCTCCGTGGCATCAGGATACAGATGCACCGTCTTCATCTGTGGCCTGGGCAGATCGAACAGGGTGTAGCCCTGCAAGGTCAGCTCGTTGGGGCGTGCGCCCGCCACGATCACCAGATCGCTTTGCTTGAAGCGCGCCAGCAATCGGGGATTGGGCCCCAATCCCAGATCGCCCGCGTAATTGGGATGCGTGGCGTCGAACAGATGGGCGCGGCGAAAGCCGGTGGCGGCGGGAATGCCAAAGGCCTTCGCGAAGGCCATCATGGCGTCGCAGGCCGGCTGGTTCCAGCGCGAGCCGCCCAGCAGCAACATGGGTGCACGGCTTTGCGCCAGCATCTCTTCCAGTTGCGTCAGTTGCGCCGATGTCGGAGCGATGTCTTGCGCCGTCGCCTCTGCAGCGTCCGGCGCGGTTGACGGGCGGTAGAGCATGTCATGGGGCAAGGCCAGAACCACCGGACCGGGTCGCCCGGACATGGATTCGGTGAAGGCACGTGACACCATCTGCGCGATCCTGTCGGGATCATCAATTTCGGCGGTGAATTTGGTCATGCTGCCGAACACGGCGGAAAAATCCAGTTCCTGGAAGGCGCCGCGTCCGCGATTGTGCGTCTCGACCTGGCCGGCGAACAGGATCATGGGCGTGGAGTCCTGCTGGGCGATATGCACCCCGCCCGAGGCGTTGGTGGCCCCGGGACCGCGGGTGACAAAGCAGATGCCGGGCCGGCCTGTGGCCTTGCCATGGGCTTCGGCCATCATCGCCGCGCCGCCTTCATTGCGGCAGACGGTGACTTTGATGCCGCTGTCCTTCAGCGCATCCAGCACGGCAAGATAGGATTCGCCCGGCACGCAGAAGACGCGTTGCACGTTCTGGATGCGCAACTGGTCAACCAAAACCTGTGCGGCGCTGCGTGTCATGCGATGTCCTTGTTCCAATAGTTCCATCATAGCGCGGCTCTGTGCCAGATTGAAACGATGAGAAGATGGTTAGGGCGGGCCCCGTTCGCTCTGCTATTGCGCCGAGGGTTTGTTAATCCCACCGCGCCTACCATGCGCGCTTCATTGGGGTTTCCGTGCGATGAGCCGGGTTGAACATTTTTTGCTGGGCGGCCGTCACAACCGCGCCGCGATTCATGTCGGGCTGGTCAACAACATGCCCGATGCCGACCTGCGCGCCACCGAACTGCAATTCGCCAGGCTGCTGAAAGAATCGGCCGGCGCACTGGATGTGCGCCTCAGGCTCTTTTCCTTCGGCGGCATCGCGCGCGGCGAACAGGCGCGTTCGCGCATGGACGGATTCTACGATGACGCCGCCTTCCTGCAGGCCGCCAATATCGACGCCCTGATCGTCACCGGCGCGCCCGATGACGGCAACGATCCGAAGCTCCAGCCTTACTGGCCGGAACTGGCGCAGCTTGTCGACTGGGCCCAAACCAATACCCACTCCGCCCTGTTTTCCGGCCAGGCCGCGCAGGCCGCGGTGCTGCACCTGGACGGCATCGCACGCCGGCCGCTGGCCCGCAAAATCTCCGGCGTGTTTGGCGCCATGCGGGTCGAGGACGATCCGCTGTTCTTCAGCCAGGCGATGACGATGCCGGTGCCGCATGGGCGCGCCCATGACATTGCCGAAGCCGATCTTGCGGACAAGGGCTATCGCGTGCTGTCGCGCCTGGCCAATGGCCAGGTCGATATCTTCACCCGCGAACCGGCGGGCCATAGCCGTTTTGTCTTCCTGCAGGGCCATCCCGAATATGACCGGGGCACATTGGGCCGCGACTATCTGCGCGACCTGGACCGTTTCGCGCACGGCGAGATCGGGTCCGCCCCCGCCATCCCGGAAAATTATTTCGACCGCGCCACCGAGCACCGGCTGGCGGAGGCAGGCGGCGATCTGCCGCGTGCCGGCGAGATCGTCGCCGGGGCGCTGACCCTGCAATCCTGGCGGCTGCATACCGGACGCCTGTTCGCAGACTGGCTGACACTGGTTGCGGCGGCCAAGGCCCGCCGCGCCACTTCCCGCACCGTCCATACCCGCAGGCGGGCCTAGGACGGCACCACGTCAAAAGGTGAGGAGCGGCGCGCGAAGTGCGCGAGCAGGTCCGGTGGACCTGCGAAAGCGACGAACGCCGCGAGCTTGGGCGAGCGGCAGACCGGTGTCAGCCGGAAGGCACTACATCAAATGCAATCGTCGTCCGTGCCGCTGTGTCGTGGAACGGCACGGTGCCGTGCCACATGTAAGACGGAAACAGCACCAGTCTCCCGGGCGCCGGCTGGATGGTACGGCGGATCGGCGTCTTCAATGTGACGTCCAGCGCGGGTTCGCCGAACTTGATCCAGCCCTGGCGCGCCGCCGCGTTCTTCGTCGCTTCCGGCAAGGCGACATAATAGCAGGAACTGACCCAGCCTTCGGGATGGATGTGATTGACGTGAAAACCGTTGTTGCGAAGCCGCGACGACCATGAACCGGCATAGCGGAAGCCCTTCGCGCGCCGTGACAGCAATGGATGCGCTGCGTCCTCCGCCAGTTCGGCGATATAGCGCCCTACCGCCTCATCGATCCGCTGTTTCAACTTCGTCACCAGCGGCAAGGCGGCGGGAAACAGATGGTCGGGCGTCTGGGTGCCGCCGCGCAACGACTGGCTGACGAATTCGCGGGTCTCGGGATGCAGCCGGTCCAGCTCGGCATTGAGTTCGTGGTTGAAGCTTTCCATGTCGGAAAAGCCTTCGGGGGCATCAAGATCGAAGCTGCGCACCAGCGTGTCATAGCCATTGAGTGCTTCGTCGCGCTCGTCTTCCAGCATGCGCGATGCGATGCTCAGGATGGCCAGGCTGCCCCCATCGCCTGGGGCCAGGCGCAAGGCCTGCTCGCACAGCCAGGCCGCCTTTTGCGGGTCGCCGCTGAGCAGCGCCGGTTCGGCGGCGCGGCGAAAGATATCCGCATCACCGCCATGCCGGGTCAGCAGCGCCTCAAATGCCGTAACGGCCTCCTGGTGGCGCTTCATCATGCTCAGTTCATTGGCGGTGCAGAGGGCGGCGATCTTGTCATCGGGATCGCGCGCCAGCAGACCGGCATAGATCTCATGCGCCTCCGCATCGCGCTTTTCATGGGCCAGGAAGAAGGCCTTGCCCAGCAGCAGTTCGCGGCTTTGCGGCGCTTGCTCATAGGATTTCAGAAATTTGTCGGCGCGGCCGAGCTGAAAGAGCAGGGCGTTATAGTCGTGATGCAAGGCGGCATTGCCGGGGCTCTTCGCGATTTCGCTTTCAAAAATCGCCATCGCTTCGTCGAAGCGTTTGAGATTTTGCAGGCTTTCGGCGCGGTGCAGCGCGAGGTTGGGCAGGGTGGGATCATGCGCCAGGGCATTGTCACAGGCCTCCAGCGCTTCGGCGTCCTTGCGCTGGCGGCGCAGGGCCTGGCCCAGCTGCAGATAGATCTGCGCCTTCAGACGCGGCTCCGCCGTTTCGGTCAGCGCCCGGCGCAGTGGCGTTTCGGCTTCGGCGGGCCGCCGCGCATCCACCAGCACCGCGCCCAGCGCCAGCTTGGCATGGGTATGGCTGGGCATGCCGCGCAGCAGTTGGCGGAAATTTTTCTCCGCTTCTTCCAGCCGTCCCGTCCGGTGCAGCAAGGCGCCCAGTTCGAACAGGGCTTCGGTGAAATCCGGATTGCGTTTCACGGCCGCCCGCAAAGCCGTTTCGGCCTCCGCCGTCTGTCCCAGCCGCGACAGGGCCAGTCCCTGGTTGAAGGCGAAGAACGAGTCGCGGGGCGCGGCAGTTGCTGCCCGGGTGAACAGGGCGGCCGCTTCGCCAACCCGGCCCTGATTCATCCGCAGGGTGCCGGCGAGGTTCAGCAGGTTGGGATCGGCCGGCAGGTGGCCAGCGAAAAAAGGCGCCAGGGCCATCTCCGCGACCGCCATGTTGCCGCCTTGCAGGGCCCTTGTGGCATTCACCATGGCCTGCTGGACGGCGGGGGACGGGGCGGGGTTGGTCATCAGTGCACCCTATAATGGGTCATGCCGACTTTCCCAGCGGCTGACTTTTTTGACAGGG
>CANKIV010000096.1 GCA_947482125.1 Alphaproteobacteria bacterium | reverse complement strand
GATCGGAGGCGCAAAAAGCCCGGATTACCGGGGTTAACGCGTTAAGGTCTGTGTATCAGGCGGCAACATGGGGCGGGAACGAAAGTTCCCTGGCCCGGCAGGGGCTAGCCCTTCCTGGCGTCTTCCAGAAGCTCGGCGATGGCGTCCTTGCCCTCGGCGCTGTGCATCCAGCCTTCGGCGGCGGACAAGGTGGGGAACTGCAGCGGCACCTTGGCGGGCTTGTTGCGGCCCTCGATCGGCACCAGCACCTCGAAGGTTCCGGCGAAGCGCACGTCCTTGGTCTCGGCCGCATAGGGGGGCTGCAGCCTGTTCTTGCGCTTGTCCTTCATGCTGCCCATGGCCGTCTCCTGCTTATGTCGCGGCTTCTAGCAGCTTTCAGTCGTCCCGGTCAGCACGTTTTTTGCGGCCGATTCCCAGCTTTTCCCGCCACAGGCGTGCCGGAATTTCCTCGAGCTGGCCTTCGGTCAACTGGCCAAGCTGGAAAGGGCCATAAGCGGTGCGGATCAGGCGGGCGACCTTGAGGCCCAGCCGCTCCATCACCCGCTTGATCTCGCGATTCTTGCCTTCCTTCAGCGACACGGTGGCCCAGCTATAGACGCCCTTGCTGCGCTCCAGGTCGGCGACGATGGGGCCGTATTTGACGCCGTCGATGGTGATGCCGGTGGCGAGCTTGTCCAGGTCGGCCTGGGTCACCTTGCCGAACAGGCGGGCGCGATAGACCCGCGTCCAGCCCGCCGACGGAATTTCCATGCGCCGCGCGATCTCGCCGTCATTGGTGAGCAGCAGCAGGCCTTCGGTGTTGAAATCCAGCCGCCCCACCGACACCACCCGGCCCAGATGCTTGGGCAGGTTGGCGAAGACGGTGGGCCGTCCCTTCTCGTCCTTGTGTGTGGTCACCAGCCCGCCGGGCTTGTGATAGCGCCACATCCGCGCCGCATCGGGCTGGGCCAGCGGCTTTTCATCCACCTGCACGACATTGTTTTCGGTGACGTTCAGGGCGGGTGAGGTGACGATGACGCCGTCCAGCTTCACCCGCCCTTCCGCGATCAGCTTTTCGGCGTCGCGCCGCGAGCAGATGCCGGCCCGGGCGATGACTTTCGCAATGCGGTCGCCTTCGTGGATGGCTGGCTTTTTGTCGGCGGGCAAGGCTAACTCTCCGGACCATGGATGATGCGCAAGCCATAGCACTGGCGCTGGAAGAAGCGAAATCGGCGGCGGCGCGCGGCGAAGTGCCCGTGGGCGCGGTGCTGCTGGGCGCCGATGGCGCGCTGCTGGCCCAGAGCGGCAACCGCATCCTGGAACTGAAGGATCCCACCGCCCATGCCGAGATGCTGGTGATGCGGGCCGGCGCCGCGGCGCAGGGCAACGAGCGCCTCACCGGCGCCACGCTCTATGTCAGCCTGGAGCCCTGCGCCATGTGCGCCGGGGCGATGGCGATGGCGCGGATCGCGCGGCTGGTGTTTGCCGCCTGCGATCCCAAGGGCGGCGCGGTGCTGCACGGCCCGCGTTTTTTCGAGCAGCCCACCTGCCATCACCGCCCGGTCGTGATGCAGACCGAACCGCATGCGCTGGAAGCGGGCGAGATATTGCGCGCGTTCTTCCGCGCCCGAAGAGGCTAGGACGCGGCGCGCCCCGGAGCGCGGCGAATGCCGCGCGACCAATCAAAAATCAGAACCAATAAGGCGCGAAGCCGGGGAAACCCAGCAGCAGCACTTCGCGCGCCGCGATCAGGCCGATGCCGGCGCCGATCAGCACGTCGCTGAGGAAATGCGCCGTCAGCAGCGCCCGCGTCACCGCCAAGAGGGCGGCGACGGCGAACCAGAGCGGCCACCACATTGGCCAGACACAGGTGAAGATCACCGCCACGCAGCAGATGGTCAACGCATGGCCGCTGGGAAAGCTGTTGTAGTCGGAATTGAAGGCCAGCGGCATGAAGCCGTAAAGGCCCATCTCCATGTCGTCGCGCGGACGGCGGCGGCCGATCACCAGCTTGATCACATGCAGGATGGCGCTGCCCAGGGTGAGGCTGGCGATGAAGGCGAGGCTGTAATTGATCAGCTGGGTGACTTCCTCGGGAAAGACATGGAAGTGGCGCAGCCCCGCGGCGACGATCAGCGCCAGCACCGCCGCCGCCAGCCAGTGGCCTGCCTTGGCATAATGGGTGACGCCATCCAGCGCCTTGTGGGCGCGGGCGCTCACATGATCATAGATGAAATGTGCCAGCCGCCGGTCGATCGCCAGCGCCAGCAGTCCCGTCAGGATGAAAAGAAGGCCCGCCCACAGCAACATGGGGGTTGATTGCCCAGCCCAACCGTAGCTGTCAACTGGAATGGCGGTCAGCCGCGCGCCCTGGCCCGCTGCGGCAGGGGGAAGTCCACCGTAACCGTGGTTCCCTTGCCCAAAGTGCTTTTCATCACCAGCGTGCCGCCGTGTTTTTCCACCAGCGCCTTGACCAGCGCCAGCCCCAGCCCGGTTCCGCCCTTGGCCAGCATGGCATCGGTCTTGGCCTGCTCGAACGGATTGCCCAGGCGCGCAAGATCCGCAGGTGAGACGCCGATGCCGGTATCGCGCACCGCGACAAGGGCGCGGCCCCGTTCCTTCCAGGCGGATATCACCACCTTGCCTTCGGGCGGGGTGAATTTCACCGCATTGGACAGAAGGTTCAGCAGCACCTGCTTCACCGCGCGGCGGTCGGCCTGCAGCATCACGGGCCCTTTGAGTTCGCTCGACAGCGCCACGCGGCCATTCAGCGCCTGGTCCTTGAGGATGCGCAGGCAGTCGTCCATGGATTCGCCCAGGTCCATGTGCTCGGGCGACAGCATCATCTTGCCGGCCTCGATCTTGGCCATGTCGAGCATGTCTGTGATCAGGTCCAGCAGGTGCTTGCCGGAACTGTGGATCAGGCCGGTATACTCGGCATAGCGCGCATCGCCCAGGGGACCGAACATCTGTTCGCGCATCAGTTCGGAAAAGCCGATGATGGCGTTCAGCGGCGTGCGCAGTTCGTGGCTCATATTGGCGAGGAAGGCGGACTTGGCCTTGTTGGCGGCTTCGGCGCGTTCCTGCGCGGCCTCGATTTCCAGTTCATGCGCCTTGCGGCTGGTGATGTCGCGCGAGACGCTGACGATGTTGCGGACCTTGCCCGTGGCGTCGTCGTAGATGGCGCGGGTAACGACTTCCAGCCACAGATAATGGCCGTCCTTGTGCTTGACGCGATAGGTCGCGGTCAGGTTTTCGCCCGGCGCTGGCACGGTACTGAGCAGACGGGCTTCCTCGAGGTCGGCGGGATGGACGATGTTGAGGAAGCCGCCGCGTTCGATCTCGTCGACGCCGCGGCCCAGGATGCGTTCCAGCGCTTCGGACGCGAAGAGGATTTCGCCCTTCACCGTGTAGAAAATGATGATGTCGGAGGCTTCGCGGGTCATCGCCCGGTATTGTTCCTGGGCGATCTCGTTGGCTTCTTCCTCGCGCAGCTTGCGGGTGACGTTCTGGCAGATGGCGACCAGCGCCACCGGATTGCCGTCCGCATCCAGTTCGACTTCGCCCTGCGCATCGATCACCTGGGCGATGGCACCTGGCAGCAGCGGCCCCAGCGTCACATCGCGCAACCGATAGAAGAAGGGTTCATGCGTACGCATGGCTTCGCCGATCACCTGGGCGACATGCACCTGTTCGGGGACGGACAGATATTCGCGCAGCCAGCCGATATCGGGGGTGACGGAAGGATCGATGCCCATCAGGGCATACATGCCGGGCGACCAGAAATGGGTGCGCTGGACAAGATCGTACCGCCAGTAGCCGATCTGCACGGCGCGTTCGGTCAGTGCGAAGGCGCCGCGCAGGCGCGTGTCTCCGGGCCGGGATTCGGCCATGCTGCCTTTTATCTGGGCGATCGTTCCCACCGTTCCGCCTGCCTGCTTGTGGCGCGGATGGTAGAGGGAGCGGAGTTAACAACGCTTTGGCGCAACATGGCCACAAGCGTGAAGGAAAGCTTAAGCGTTCACGTGGGGGGCGTTGAAAACTCAGCGTTTCAGCGCGCGCCAGCCTATGTCCCTGCGGAAGAACGCTCCGTTCCAGTTGATGAGGTTCACGGCTTCGTAGGCCCGCTTCTGCGCCTCCGCCACGTCCTTGCCGGTGGCGGTGACATTCAGCACCCGACCGCCCACGGCGACGATATCATTGCCGCGTTTTTCGGTGCCGGCATGAAAGATGGTGACGCCCGGCAGTTTCGCCGCCTGCTCAAGGCCGGTGATGACATGGCCCTTTTCATAAGTGCCGGGATAGCCCTTCGAGGCCATCACCACCGTCAGCGCGACCTCGTCGCGCCATTCCAGCGGTGTCAGCTTGCCGTCGCGCGCCGCCACCAGCGCCGTCAACAGATCACTTTTCAGGCGCGGCATCAGCACCTGGCACTCCGGATCGCCGAAGCGGCAATTATATTCGACCAGCTTCGGGCCGCTTTTGGTGATCATCAGCCCCAGATACAGCACGCCCATGTAAGGACGCCGCTTCGCCGCGAAAGCCACGACGGTGGGCTTGATGAATTGCTCCATCGCGATGGTTTCCAGATCGGGCGTCAGCACCGGGGCGGGGGAATAGGCCCCCATGCCGCCGGTATTGGGCCCGGTATCGCCGTCGCCGACGCGCTTGTGATCCTGGGCGCCGGCCAGGGGAATGACATTGGTGCCGTCGCTGAGGGCAAAGAAGCTGGCTTCTTTGCCTTCCATGAATTCCTCGACCACGATCTCGGCGCCGCTGTCGCCAAAGCCGCCCTCGAACATGAAGTCGATGGCCTTGTCGGCCTCGTCCTTGCTGGCGGCGATGATCACGCCCTTGCCGGCGGCCAGGCCATCGGCCTTGATCACCACCGGATAGCCCAGCGTTTCGGCGAAGGCCTTGGCAGGCCCGGGCTGCGTGAAGCGCCTGTAAGCGGCGGTGGGAATGCCCGCTTCGACACAAAGGTCCTTGACGAAACCCTTGGAGCCTTCCAGCACGGCAGCCATCTTGGAAGGGCCCAGGCAGCGGATGCCGGCGTCTTCCAGCACGTCCCACAGCCCGCCCACCAGCTGGGCATCGGCGGCGATGACCGCGAAATCGATTCGCTTGGTGGTCGCGAAGGCGGCCAGCCCTTCAAAGTCGGTCGCCGGGATCGCCACGCATTCGGCGACCTGCGCGATGCCGGCATTGCCGGGGGCGCAATACAGCTTGGTCAGCAGGGGGCTTTGCGAAAGCGCCCAGGCCAGCGCATGTTCGCGGCCCCCGGAACCCACCAACAAAACCTTCACAGCAGCCCTCGCCATTTTTCGCCGCCACCCTGTATCATAAGCCCATGCCCGAGACAGCTATTTCCAACCTGCCAGAACTGACGGTCACCGAACTGTCCAACGCCCTCAAACGCGCGGTGGAAGACCAGTTTGGCCTGGTGCGGGTGCGGGGCGAGATTTCCGGCCTGAAATTCCATTCCTCGGGCCATGTCTATTTCGACCTCAAGGACGACAAGTCCGTGCTGAATGCGGTGATCTGGCGCGGCGTTGCGGCACGGCTGAAGGTCAAGCCCGAGGCGGGTCTGGAAGTGATCTGCACCGGCAAGCTGTCCACCTATGGCGGCAGTTCGCGTTACCAGATCATCGTCGAGCAGGTGGAGCTGGCGGGGCTGGGTGCGCTGATGGCCATGCTGGAGGCGCGGCGCAAAAAGCTGGCCGCGGAAGGCTTGTTCGACGCCAGCCGCAAGAAGAAGCTTCCCTTCCTGCCGGAGGTGATCGGGGTAATCACCTCGCCGACCGGCGCGGTGATCCGCGATATCATGCATCGGCTTCAGGCGCGCTTTCCCCGGCGGGTGCTGCTGTGGCCGGTGGCGGTGCAGGGCGAGAGGGCTGCCGCCGAGATTGCCGCGGCCATTGCCGGATTCAACGCCTTCGACGGCAAGCGCCTGCCGCGCCCCGACCTGATCATCGTGGCGCGGGGCGGCGGCTCGGTGGAAGACCTGATGGCCTTCAATGATGAAGCGGTGGTGCGGGCCGCAGCCGCCAGCGCCATTGCGCTGATCTCGGCGGTCGGCCATGAGACCGACACCACCCTGATCGATTTCGCCGCCGATGTGCGCGCCCCCACGCCCACCGCCGCCGCCGAACTGGCGGTGCCGGTGCGGGCCGAACTGCTGGCCCAGACCCTGGATTTCGAACGCCGGGCGCTGCGCTGTTTCGCCAAGAGCATGGACGATCGCCGCCGCCATCTGGCGCAACTGGTGCGGGTGCTGCCGCGCGCCGAAAGCCTGTTCGCCGGGCCGCGCCAGCGCCTGGATCTGGCCGGTGACAAGCTGGCGCACGCCCTGCGCCGCAATTCGCAGATTCACCGCGTCCGCTTCAGCAAGGCGGCGGCGCAACTCCGCGATCGGATGTTGCGGGACCGCATGCTGGTCTGCGGCGAACGTGTGGCGGCGCTGGTGAAGCGTGCCGAACGCGCCCAGCGGGTACGGCTGGCGCAAAAGCGGCGTCACTTTGACGCCGCGGCGCGGGAGCTGGAGCTCATCTCGTATCGCAAGGTGCTGGAACGCGGTTTCGCGCTGGTGCGCGGCGAGGATGGCGGCGTGCGCCGCCGCGCTGATTCCATCCAGCCGGGCGAAACATTGCGGCTGACCTTCGCGGATGGCGATGCCGCGGCAGTGGCGGGCGAGGGCGATGCCAGGCCAAAAACGCCCAAAAAGAAGCGGGGCGTGGATCAGGGCTCGCTTTTCTGAGCCGCCATACGGTAATCTGACGCCATGAACATCATGGAACGCGAAAAGGGCGAGGCGAAGCTTCGCTATCTCGACGGCGAATATGAAATCATTACGCCGGGCGGCCATGTCGTCTGTGCCGTGACCGGCACCCTGATTCCGCTGGATGCGCTGCGCTATTGGAGCGTGGACCTCCAGGAAGCCTATGCCAGCCCCGACATTGCGACAGCGCGGGCGCAGGAAAAGGGCCTCGCTCCAAAATGATGCGGCGCCGGTTTTTCATCGGCGCATCGCTCGGCCTGGCCGCTGGGTCCGCAGGGGCACAGGAAAGGCCGGTGCGTTTTTCCGTCACCGGGTCGATGGAGCAGGGCAGCCTGGCGATGGGCAGTGCCCCGCCCGGTTCGCTGGTGGCGCTGGACGGACGCCCCTTGCATGCCCTGGCCGATGGCCGTTTCGCCTTCGGCTTTGCGCCCAACCAGACCAGTCCTTCGGTTGTGACGGTGCGCTATCCCGATGGCGGCGGCGACAGCCGGCCTTTCACGCCCACCTTGCGCAAGTATGACATTCAGCGGGTCGATGGCTTGCCGCAGAATACGGTGACGCCGCCACCGGAGGTCAGGGAGCGCATCGCCAAAGAGGCGGAAGAAATCTATTTGGCCCGGCTGGTGGATAGTGGTGGCAGCGATTTTCTTTTCGGCCTGGATTGGCCCGCGCCGGGCCGCGAAAGCGGCGTGTTCGGCAGCCAGCGCATCAACAACGGCATTCCCGGGGCGCAGCATTATGGGGTGGACATGGCGGCGCCGACCGGAACGCCGATCCGCGCGCCCGCCGATGGTGTGATCAGCCTGTCGGCCGACCATTATCTCAGCGGCGGCATCACCCTGATCGATCATGGTCAAGGGGTTTCGACCGCCTATCTGCATCAGAGCCAGAGGCTGGTGGCGTCGGGTGACCGGGTGAAGCGCGGCCAGCGTATCGGGCTGATCGGCGCCACCGGACGCGCCACCGGCCCGCACCTGCACTGGGCGATGAACTGGTTTCAGGTCAGGCTGGATCCGTCACGCTCGACGCGCAAACCGAAGCCGGAACCGCTCTAGGCGGGCTTGCCCACATAGCATTTCCCGTCGCCGCTCTCGAACTTGGTATGCGGCGTGGCGGCGAAGAACTCGTCAAAGGCCTGGCGCACTTCCGGCCATTTGCCCTTGCCCAGCCAGCTCTTGAAGTAATCGTCGCCGATCAGCACGCCGCCGGGATTAAGCTGCGGCCACCAGGCCTTGAGATCACCCATCACCGACATGTAATCGTGTCCGGCATCGATGTGCAGAACATCGGGACGGATGCCCTTTTCCTTCAGAAGCTGGAAGCCGTTTATGGAATCCAGCGGCAGGGGCACGACGATGTCCGAAAGGCCTTCGTTGCAGATGTTGGCGGCGAACTTGTGATAGAGGCGCGGATAGCCGAATTCGAAATCCAGGTCGGGAATGAACTTCTCCCACAGATAATGCTCGCTGGAGCCCAGCCAGGTATCGATGGCGATCACCACGGCATCCAGTTTCTGGCGCTGCATCTCCTTGGCCATGGTGACAACCGATGCGCCTTTCCACACCCCGACCTCGACCACGATGGCGGGCCGCGTTTCCGCGATGGCGCGCGTCAGGTAGGGATGCTGGGAATGCCAGCCTTGCAGGTCGGTGGGGAACCGGTGCGCCGGAAACCCCTTCAGCGGATCGCGCCCGAAGAACAGTTGATCGAGAATGCGCTGGCGCGTGCTCATGATGGGCCTGTTTAGCCGCGGGTGAGCGCGATGTCACGCGCGGTCGGCCAGCGATTGTGAATCCACAGCCATTGGCTGGGTTCGGCCCGAACCATTTCCTCGATGCGGGCGGTGATGATGGCGGTCAGCGCGCTGATGTCACGGGTCTCGTCGCCGCTGGGCGCAAAATCCGGTCCTGGCGTGATGGTGACATGGAAGCGCGCGCCCTTGGTGCGGCGGTTTGCGGCCAGCAGGATTCGTGTTCCCATTTTCAGGGCGAGGGCGGCTGGAG
>CANKIV010000095.1 GCA_947482125.1 Alphaproteobacteria bacterium | reverse complement strand
TGAGCACCACCAACGAAGGCCGCAAACGCCAGTGTCGATGCAGCTGCAAAAAATACTTTCCGATACATTGGTGTCTCCCAGGAATTGCCACTTAGTCTTAATTGCTAAAACTACGCATGAAGGTGAATGGCAGACAAGCGCATTAAGAAAAACAGTTGATTATATAATATCCGGCAGGACAGTTCCTCGCCATCCACGCCGCCATCTACAACACATTCAACAAACAACGTCACCTGATCCGCCGATCTACTCTGCGACTTTTTCGGGTCGCATCTGACCACTCTTGGGCGGCAAAAATTTCGGCCGCCTGAGCGATAAAACTGAAATTTCCTTACCGCATCTTTTGGGAGTGAACTTGTCAATACCCTGACAAGCGTTCCGATTCCCACAAAAACAGAATGGCCCGGACCATCTGCAGTCCGGGCCACAACGCTGGCCTGAGATAGGCATTTCTACATCTTGTATTTGAGGCCGATCGAATACTGGCGGCCAATCATGTCGTACAGCGTGCGGTTGCTGTAGTTGCTGCCGGCGATAAGGAAGCTGGGCGTCGACGGCGGATCGCGATCGAACAGATTGTTGATCGAGA
Organism: Alphaproteobacteria bacterium; assembly: GCA_947482125.1. Classification (GTDB taxonomy): domain Bacteria; phylum Pseudomonadota; class Alphaproteobacteria; order Micropepsales; family Micropepsaceae; genus Rhizomicrobium. The sequence continues at coordinate 8,210 of CANKIV010000095.1, read as the reverse complement.
ATGCCAGCGAAACGCCGGTCTGCGGAAACGCATCAAAGGTGATCGTGGTGTCGGTGTAATAGACGCTGCCAACCTGGTTGGGATAAATGCCCGAACCGTTGTTATTGGTGTTGTCGAACTTGCCACCACCGACCCAGCGTTCCTGCACATACCACCCCCAACGGCCCAGATCGACATTGGCGGAGAATACGCCGCTCCACTTGGGCAGAGAATTGCCAATGTCGCCGGCAAGCTGGATGGGCGAGGCGCCCTGCACCTGGGTGGTGAACTGGCCAATATAGTTGACAAGGCCACGGAAGGTTACACTCCCGTCCAGGTCCGGCATCACGTCTGACAGAGGTGTGCTGTAGGACACCTCAAAATCCAGACCCTTGGTCTGGCGGCCGGCTGCATTGAAGAACGGCAAGGAGATGCGCGACAGGGTTCCGGTGGGATTGCGAGTGATGAAGGAGCATTGCTGGGTGGAACCGTTGGCGCAGAAATTCAGTTCCTGCTGGGCTGACAGCGTGGAAATCGCCTTGCTGATGTTGATCTGGTAGTAGTCGACTGAGAATTCCAGGCCCGGCGCAAAACCGTTGAACAGGCTATACGGCGTGAAGACGACACCCACCGTTGAGGTGTTGGCCGATTCCGGCACCAGGTTGGGATTGCCCACCGCGCCGGTGATAACGTTGGTGGTGACGCCGCCATTGGCAGGGTCCTGCACCGTTGAGGTTCCCTGGCTGGAGCCTTGGTAGAGCTCGCCCAGATTGGCAGCCCGGATGTCGGTCGAACGGGAGGCGCGCACGCGCAGACCATCAGTCGGCTCATACACTAGGCCCAGCTTCCACGGCACGACGCCGCCAGAGGTGCTGTAGCTCACATAACGCACCGCGCCGTTGAGGCTCAGTGACTGGGCCCCAGGCAAGTTCGCCAGCAAGGGCACTTGCAGTTCACCGAATACTTCCGTGACGTTGTACGTGCCACGGGTCGGCTGCGGGTTGGTGCGTTCGAAGCCACCCAAAGTGTTGATCAAGCCCGCGGGGAACGCCACGCCGATGCCAGCGCCCGTGCGGATTTCCTGGGACTGCGCGTCAGTGACTTGGGTGAAAGCGTCCCGGCGATAGCTGGTACCCAGGGCCGCCGACACCGTGCCGCCCTGAATGTCGAACAAGCCGCCCCTCGCGCTGAATTCCGCCACATCCTCAGCCACGCGCACGATCTGGATCGCGGTGCCCGTGATGTACTTCAGTGAAGCTGCGGAAGCCTGCCCCACACCGAAGATGTTCAGGGGGCTGCAGCCGACCGGATTGCTGATGGCGGTGGCGGGGGGATTGGACAGCGATTGACGGCAGACGATCTGGCCGTTCGCCGGATTCACTACCGCATCGGAGGCGCGATACAGATTGTCGGAGATGGGATCGTTGAGGGTCTTGTAGGAGTCCCGATTGCGCCCCATCTGGCCATAGGCACTATAGGTCCAGCTGCTGCCAGGCACCTTGCCGTCAAAGCCGATTGTCACCGTACCGGTGCTGGTGATCGCATCCATGTGCGGAATATCAAGGTCCGGGCTGATGCGGCCGACGGAGAAGGTGGCGATGCCCAAGCCTGCCGGAGTCGCCAGATAATCTTTGATAGTCTGTGGCAAGAAGGCGTTGTCGCGTAAGATCGTGAAGCTTGTGTTGCTCAGCTCGAAGGTCGGCAGGCTGTTGTACTGGATATGGTTCTGCGATGCCATGGCCTGAACATAGATCGAGAAATTGTCGCTGACGTCGTAAGTAGCTCGGGTAAAGATTTGGTCACGGCGCTGCGATGGCTGCAGCGTCAGTAGGAGATTGGGATTGTAGCCATCACCGCCCGACATCTGGGCGGCACTGCGAAGCGTACCATAATTGAACGGAATTGCCGCGCCATTCTGGTCAAATGCCGTTCCGGCCAGCGCTGTATTGGTAATCAGTCCACCCAGCGCCGCCACCGAGGAATAAGGGTTGGTGACAACCACCAGGGCAGAATTGGTCGGCGATGTTGGCAGGGCCTTGTTGTAGGCGGGATTGGAGATCGCTGAGACTCCACGGCTGGTCCAGGCGCGTGCGCTCGCGGCGGTGACGCCATTGCTCTTGTAGTCCAAGACGCTGCCAACCACGTGCAGACGATCATTCAGGAACGACATTCCGCCTGTGATGGACGTGCTGTAGTGGAGATTGTCGCCGCTTCCTGAGATGCCAGTCTGTGCGTTGGCCTTCAGGCCCTCGAACTTGGTGTCCAGAATGAAGTTGACCACCCCCGACACGGCGTCGGAACCATAGGCGGCGGAAGCGCCGCCGGTCACGACATCAACCCGTTGGATCAGGGCCTCGGGAATCTGCGCGGCGTCGACGCTACCGGCACTGCTCGCCGGCACCATGCGCCGACCGTCCAGCAAGACCAGAGTGCGCTGCACGCCCAGACCACGCAGGTTGAGAAAGCCAGCGCCATTGCTGGCCGTGGTGCCGGTGCTTTGGTTGGCGACACTCAATGAGCCCTTAAAAGCCGGCAGTTGGAGCAGACCGTCCACCACGTTGCGCGGCGCCGCAAACTCCAGTTGCTCGGCAGAGATCACGGTGACAGGCGTGGGTGCCTGCGCACCGTTGGTGACCAACCTCGAGCCGCTGACAACGACGGATTCCACTCCGCCACTTAGCTGCGCCTGAGCAGGCGCAGTGGCCGCCATCAAGGCCAGCACGGAAACAGATAAAGCCGCAGCGCGCGCGACGCGCGGGTATTGTCGATTAGAGAGCATAGCTTCCTCGCGATTTTAAGTTTCTAAATAAAATATTGGTGCTGAAAATAGCCTATCGGCTGGTTTCTTTGACCCGCTTCTGGGCGGCGATACGGGCCTCATAGGCCTGCGGGTCGCCGATCGCGAACTCGTTCACCTTGCGCACGAGCTTGCCATTCAGATCGAAAGCTAGGTCCAGGACCTTTTCACTGTCCATGTTCCGGCCATATTCGTCGCGCAGGTAGCCCACGATCTTGTGGGTCTTCACGTCTACGACATCGCCAGAGGCCATGTAGGCCAGCTTGCCATCCAGGCCCATGGTAATCCAGCCGTTGGGGGCTTCCGTTTTGATCGATTTTGTAAGATCAAGCTTCGGCCACTCACCCGTATTGTCAAAGACCAACACCTGGTTGTTGATGGCGTCAGGAATCCAGATTTCGCTTTCGTCCGGGGTCATGGCGATGCCATGCATCGGCGCGCCATGACCGTAGAAATGCAGATTTGGATCTGCCCACTTGGCTTTCCACATTTCACCTGGCACTTCGATGCGCTTGATGACCTTTTGGGTCTTGACGTCGGCGATCTCGAAGCCGAGCAGGTTGTTGAGGTTGGCATAGACGCGGCTGGCGTCATGATTGGTGACGAAGACGCGGACATGGTCGGAGAAAGTGATGGTGCCAGTCGGCTTCATAGTGGCCAAATCGGCAATAGTCATGGTGTTGCCGTTGGGCGCCGCGAATATGGTCTTGCCATCCGGGCTCATGTTCACGTTGTGATTGAACATGCTCTGGGGTGTAGGGATAATACCCTTGACCACGCCGGTTCGCGCGTCAATCACGCGATGGAAGTTCTTCAGGTCAGATCCCACATCCAGGGTCAGCCCATCTGGCGTTACCTGGCCGCGCTCGCAGCAGGTGCCAGGCTCGTAGGCATTCGACCACACCACCTTTTCAGTCAGAAGATCGATGGCGACAAGGTGCCCGCGGGTGGAGACATAGATCATGTTGGTGGCGGTACTAGCAGCCATGCCGGCGATCGATTCCAACGGCAGGGGGGCGGGTTTATGTTCGAAGGTGATCCGCTTGACGAAGGTGTAATTTTTCTTGGCGTCCAGAACGACAACGCTGCCGGGCACCGCAGCATAGATCAATTGTTTTGCGCCGAGGGTAAAGCCGCGTCCTGGGCCATTGCGGCGACCGTCAGATTCCCCGGCCCTACGATAGGGACGGTCCGGGGTGCTGAGCGTCGCCTCTGGCTTAAAGCACTGGAGCGCACCATCCAGTACGCCGTCGCATGGCATGCCATTGGCATCAAGCTTCGGCTTGTTCTGCGCCTCAGCGCCAACGGCAAACATGGCAAGTACCGCGCATGATGCAGCGGCGGCAAGAGTGGCACGAATTTTCATCAATTTCCCCCCAAGGGTATTATTGTTGGACTTTAGGTGTCCTATTATAAAAGCGATTATTCCCCTCACATTGAGTAATTACATGCTGCCGGTCACGGCACCCGATGTTTGAATTAGGTCACAACGGGGAGGCTAACACAAGCTTAGATTAGTATGTGAAAAATTGTATCAATATTTGATACATTGGCCAGGGCAACTCAAAAAAAGTCGGCGTTCGCGCAACCGACCCCTTGATTCAATGGGCGGGGGGCATAGCTTTTCCGAGCGACAAAGCGCCCATGGTTTCTGCATTTGCGACGCATTGCTTTTAGGTGGCGACGCTATCAAACAGATCTGGCTCAATAATCCTGCCTGAAAAAGCCGGTGAGTATGGCTCTCCGGCGTCCATTCAAAGAGGGCGCCTCAAATGTGCATACTCCGGCTGATGCTCAGGCGCGCTTGACCACGCGCCCTGTCGTGTTATCGGCATCGAAATCGCGGAGCCAGCCCATGTCGCGGCTGATGTCGCGCGCTGCGGCCCGCACTTCTTCGATCAGCGCCATCATGCGGTCATCGTCCATATACTGCGCCGCGCTGGAAACACTGATAGCGCCAATGATGGCGTCAGTGGCATCGCGCACAGGGGCTGCAACGCAACGAATGCGATCCTCATTCTCTTCGAGGTCCAGCGCATAGCCGGCTTTGGCATACTCGCGCATGCGCTTCAGCCAGGCACTGAGCGGCACGCCATAACCCTTTCCCCCGCGGTTCTCTGCTTCGTAAAGCTCGCGCCAGCGCGTCTCGCCGACGTCCAGGATTAGCGCCTTGCCCAGCCCCGTGGATCGCAGCGGATGAAGATCGCCAATACGGGAACGTATATCGACCCGGCGGCTGCCAGAGATCTTGTCCAAATAAAGCGCCCTTGTGCCATCCAGGATGCCCACATGCACTGTGTCGCCGGTGCGCGCAGCCAGGGATTCGATATGTTCGCGCGCGATGCGCGGAAAGCTCATCTGGTCCCGCGCCATATACCCAAGTTCGAGCAACTTGGGTCCCAGCGCATAGCCTACCCGCGGTGTGAAGCTGAGATAGCGCTGCTCCACCAGCGTGGCCGCGAGCCGGTGGGTTGTGCTGCGATTGAGCTTTAGGGTTTCGGCCAAGCGGATAAGTTGTGTAGCGCCTTGGGAAACGGCGTGCAGAACGTCCAGCCCGCGTACCAGAGTCTGGCTGCCAGAAAATACTGCCTTCGGTTTGGCGGCACCGCGGCGCTTGTCAGAAACCTTTGAAATCATTGTGATTTAGGAAATATCGTTAGTTTCACTATATGAGATAACGGCTATTTTGCCGACAATCAAGTGCTAGTTAAGCGAGATGGAATAGACCATGACGCCGCAGTCGCTGTGGTTAGGACGGACACGATTTCACAGGGACCAAGGGACCCAAACCGGCACAGTGGCCAGGCCGCACATCGCCCGCCGGGAAGCGCCTCTATTGTTCAGACCTCACCGCAATATGGGCGGCCTTGCGGCTATGGCTTGCTCGTGGCGACGATGGCGGCCGGGGGATTGTTGTTCACCTGCCGCTCCGGCGCCGGCTTCTCCAGAGGGTTGCCATGGACGTCCACTTCCTCCATCCGGAAAGGCGCGTCGAGGGTTTTCAGGAAAAAGTCCTTGCTCGGCAAATCCGCGATCGTCCGTTCCATCGCCGGAAATTGCCCCTCGCCTGTCCCAGGCGGCACCGGCTGAACGATCTTTGTGCTGAGGGCTTTCAGCACCGTGACCCGCAAATTCTCGAATGCCTTCTGGCGGCGGTTATCCTCTTCCGGCCTGCGGACTTGAGCGGGTTTGACCGGATCGATCACACGGGCCGGCACGGCGCTGATCCTGTAAGCCATCGAGATGCCGAACTTCTGGCCCGTCTTGGGGTCGGGCAGGCCATCCGCATTGCGTTGAAGGGCATAGTACATCGCCACCGCATCCTCATAGTCACGAATGCCCTGCTCGGCGCCGGTCTGGGCGAAGGTGTTTTCGATGTAGAGATCGCGCCAGTCACGATAGCCGCCGACAAAGCCCGAAGCCTTCCCGTCTGCGGCGATCTTCAGGCTGAAGCGCCCTTGCCGGAAATTGGCGTCACCCATCTGACGGGGAAACCAGCCGGTCCGCGGCACATGCAGCTGCCCAACTTGTTCTGTCTCCACCACGCCGTTTTTGATCTTGGCTTTGAGTTTCGTGTACTGCTCGCTCTTGACGATCCGGTAGGAGTAATCCGACGCAACGTTACCTTGGGCATCCTTGACGATCTTGTCGGGGGAATAACCGATCTCGACCGTGGCATTATCGTCATTCATGGGATCCTTGTTGCCGGAAACCCGGATCACCACGGTATAAAGGCCTTCCTGCATCTGGACGTTCTGGCGCAGGTCCAGGGTCGCCGTGGCGGGTCCGCGGAATGGCGCGTCGCAGCCCCAGGCGCGATAGAGCGCATTGTCGATACCGCGCTCGCCGTCGCGGTTGACGAAGCCGCCGGTCTGGACGTTACCGTCGAGATTGAAGCCGTCGGAGATTTTGCCCGTCACTTGGGGCTGGCCAGGATCCGGCGCCGCAAAGGGATTGATGTAGGTTTCGATCCCCTTCTTCCAGCCCCGATAGGAAACCGCGCGGCCCCAGATATAGAACCGGACATAGGTCGGCAGCCGGGCCTTGTCTATCTCCGGCGGCCTGAGAATATTCTCGATCTCCAGCTTGCTGCGCCAAGGCTGCTGTTCCAGCGCCTTGCGCATGTGCACTTCATCGGAAAAATGCTGGGCGCTGCCTTTGGGACAGTCCGTACCCGGGTCGGTCGGCGCGGCGCTGGGCTTGGCACCGTAATGGAAGGCAAATCCGTAAGTACTCACGACATATCCGCGCGCCCAGGGCGCGGCCGAGGCAGGCTGCGGCAGGGCGGCGATCATCACCACTGCGAGCGGGGAAGCCAGAACGAATTTCAGCGTGCTCACGATCGTCTCCTTTAATTCAGTTCTTAGCGCTTATTCCGGAGGGTTAACCTGGTTGACCAAAAACTCGGACACGGCTCTGGGTTCGAAAGCGAGCGGATTGCGGTCATCCATCCGACCCTTTTGCATCACGATGTCGGCGCTGACTTCGTAACGCGATACGGTCTTGGGATCCTTGCCGTCGGCGAAGAAGGCCGCGCCGGAAAAGGGGCTCCATGTGCTCCATGCTGCAGAACCCGCCAGCTTGTAGCGCCAGACAGGCCGCCAGTAGGCCATGCGGAAGCTGTAATGATACCCAGATGGATCGGCCTGAGGCAGCGGCGCCGTATCGCCTGGGCTGCGGCCCTCCACCAGCGTGAACCATGGAGAACGCTGCTCCAGGGCCAGCATCGCGGCACGATAAAGGAGATATTTTTCCATCGCGTCGCGCGCCGTGAAGGTCTGGCCCTTGACGGTCACGCGGAAGCGGGTGGCACTCTGCTTGCTCTCAGAATAGACGCCGGGTTTGGCGTGCGGGACTGTCGGGTCGGTTTCCGGGGAAGCCGTCGCGGAGGCGGAAACCGGCTCGGGTTTGGGCGCAGTCTGCGCGGCAGCGCCTGCGCTCAGCATCAGGCAGGCACTGAGCGTGGCCATTGCGGTCCAATTGTTGTTGCTGCTTTTCAATTCCGAACTCCCCGACACGAAAAGCACCCAACTGAACCGAAACGGGCCTAGGCCAACAATTCCGTATAGACACTCCTGGTTTCCATTGAGCCGGCGCCCCAGCTATCGATGGCCATGCCCATGCCTTTTTGCAGGGTCAAGCCAACGCGCGACACCGGATTGCTGGCGCCGGCAATATGGAAGCCGGTTTTCATGCGCCCGCTGGCGCTGCCGGCAACCAGCATCGGGATGCCGTCGACCGCATGGGTCTTGGCAAAGCTCTGGTCGCTGAAGGCGAACACCAGGCTGTGATCCAGCAGGGTGCCATCGCCTTCCTGGATTCCATCCAGTTCCTTCAACAGCATGGCGAAGAGCTCCATGGTGTAGATATTGTATTCGGAGACACGCGGCTGATAGCCCAGGACCGGATCGATCGCCTCCATATGGGTGGTCAC
>CANKIV010000094.1 GCA_947482125.1 Alphaproteobacteria bacterium | reverse complement strand
TGTTCATCGAACCCGATCGCCGCCAGCTTGACGCGTCCAAAGCCCTGGGCGCGCCGGTGGTGGAATTGCACACCGGCGCCTATGCCCATGCCAGCGGCGCGGCGCGCGAGGCGGAGCTGGAGAAAATCCGCGTAGCCGCCGCCTATGGTGAGTCCCTGGGCCTGGAAGTTCATGCCGGTCACGGCCTGACCTATGACAACGTGAAAGCAATTGCCGCTATCGCGCAGATACGCGAACTGAACATCGGTCATTTTCTGATCGGGGAGGCAGTGTTCATCGGATTGGACGAATCCATCCGCACCATGCGACGCCTCATGGATGAAGCGCGGGCATGATACTTGGACTGGGAAACGACCTGATCGATATACGCCGAATCGAAAAGGCCCTGGCCCGGCATGGCGAGCGGTTTCTCCAGCGTATCTACACCGACATCGAGCGTGGCAAGTCCGACCGCCGCAACCAGCGCGCCGCTTCCTATGCCAAGCGCTTCGCGGCCAAGGAGGCCTGCGCCAAGGCGCTGGGAACCGGGCTCAATCATGGCGTCTTCTGGCGCGACATGGGGGTGGTGAACCTGCCGGGCGGCAAGCCGACCATGGCGCTGACCGGCGGCGCCCTGAAAAGGCTGGAAAAACTCACACCACCGGGCCATCGGGCCCAGATAGACCTCACCATCACCGATGATTTTCCGCTGGCCCAGGCCATTGTCATCATTTCGGCGATCAAAGATTAACCGCTTAATTCTTGACAGATGGAGCGGCGCGCCGTTTCTGTCCAACGCGAACCGGAAAAAACAGCAAATGTCGGATTCTGATATGGCGGCCAAGCAGCAGACGGGCGAATCCTGGGGGGAACTCGCCAAGACGGTGATCTATGCCGGCCTGATCGCCATCGTGATCCGCACCTTCCTGTTCCAGCCCTTCAACATTCCCTCCGCCTCCATGGAAGCCACCCTGCTGGTGGGCGATTACCTGTTCGTCGAGAAATTCGCCTATGGCTACAGCCGCTACACCTTTCCCTTCGGCGCCTGGCCGGTGGGGGACAAGATGCATGGCCGCTTCCTGGCCAGCGCGCCGACCCGCGGCGATGTCATCGTCTTCAAATATCCGCAGGACAATTCCACAGATTTCATCAAGCGGCTGATCGGCCTGCCGGGCGAGACCATCCAGATGAAAAGCGGGCGCCTCTACATCAACGACAGGATCGTGCCGCGCAAACGCGTCGCCGACTATGTCGAGAAGATCGACGGCCAGGAAAACCGCGTGCCGCAATATGTGGAGACCCTGCCGGGCGGCAAAACCTATTTCACCCTCGACCGCGATCCCGACAGCCCGCTGGACAATACCGAACTCTTTCGTGTGCCCGCCAACCACTATTTCATGATGGGCGACAACCGCGACAATTCCGACGACTCGCGCCAGGCGGTGGGGTATGTCCCGGCCGACAATCTGGAAGGCAAGGCGATGATCCGCTTCTTCTCGACCGACGGCTCGGCGCGCTTCTGGGAAGTGTGGAAATGGCCCTTCGCCATCCGCTACTCGCGCATCCTCTCGCTGGTGAACTGAGATCTTGCCGGACGCCCTGTCGCAAAAGCTCGGCCACGGTTTCAAGGATCAGGCACTGCTGAAACGCGCGCTGACCCATGCCAGCGCCGATGCCATCGTCTCCAATGAGCGGCTGGAATTCCTGGGCGACCGGGTGCTGGGCCTGATCGTGGCCGAGAAGCTGCATGCTTTGTACCCACAGGATGCCGAAGGGGCGCTGGCGCTGAAATTCAACGCCCTGGCGCGCGGCGCGGCCTGCGCGCGGGCTGCGATAGCGGCAGGATTGGCCGAGCATGTTATCCTGGCCAATTCCGAGAAATCCGCCGGTGGACGCGACAAGCCCGCCATCCTGTCGGGAGTGTGCGAAGCAGTGATCGCCGCGCTGTATCTGGACGGCGGCATGGCGGCGGCGCAGGCCTTCGTCGAGCGCTACTGGGCCGACATGTTCGACGAACTCAGCCATGACATGCGTGATGCCAAGACGCGCCTGCAGGAATGGGCGCAGGCCCGCGGCAAGGATGCCGCTGCGCCGGTCTATTCATTGAAGGATCGCGCCGGACCCGACCATGCGCCGCGTTTCGTGGTGGAAGCGCAGGTCACGGGTTTCGATCCGGTGCGGGGCGAAGGCGGCTCCAAGCGCCAGGCGGAGCAGGACGCGGCCACCCGGCTTTTGCAGATTGTCGCGCCCGAGGAACAGTCATGACCACACGCTGCGGCTTTGCCGCCATCATCGGCGCGCCCAATGCCGGAAAATCCACCCTGATCAACGCCCTGGTGGGATCGAAGGTCGCCATCGTCAGTCCCAAGGTGCAGACCACCCGCATGCCGGTGCGCGGCATCGCCATGGCGGGCGAAACCCAGATCATCTTTGTCGACACGCCCGGCATCTTCCGGCCCCGCCGGCGCCTCGACCGCGCCATGGTGACCAGCGCCTGGGCCGGCGCCGAGGAAGCCGATGCGGTGCTGCTGATCGTGGACGCTGCAGATCTCACCGCCAATGCCTCAAGCCCCGGCGCGCGCGACACCATGGCGATCCTGGAAGGCCTCAAGGACAACAGGACCAAGAAAAAGGCGCTGGTGCTGAACAAGATCGACGGCATGAAGCGCACCGACCTGCTGCCGCTGGTCGAGAAATTTCATGCCGAGGGCATTTTCGAGGACGTGTTCCTTGTCTCGGCCCTGAAGGGCGAGGGCGTCGGCGATGTCGCCAGCTGGGTGGCGGCGCGGATGCCGGAAAGTCCCTGGCTTTACCCAGAGGACCAGGCCGCCGATATTCCCTCGCGCCTGCTGGCCGCCGAAGTGACGCGCGAGAAAATCTATCTGCGCCTGCATGATGAACTGCCCTATTCCAGCGCGGTGGAAACCGAGAAGTGGGAAGAGCGCAAGGACGGTTCGGTCAAGATCGACCAGATCATCTATGTCCAGCGCGAAGGCCAGAAGGCGATCGTGCTGGGCAAGGGCGGGCAGACCATCAAGATCATCGGCGGCCTGGCGCGCGAGGAACTGGAAACCCTGTTCGGCCGCCGCGTCCATCTGTTCCTGTTCGTGAAGGTCCGCGAGGACTGGGCGGAGAATAGCGAGCATTACAAGGAAATCGGCCTCGACTACCCCAAGGAGTGAGGAGCGATGGAATGGTCTGACGACGCCATCGTTCTGTCTTCCCGCGCCCATGGCGAAACCAGCACCGTGCTGGAACTGCTCACCCGCGATCATGGCCGCCATTCCGGGCTGGTGCGCGGCGGCGCCTCGCGCCGGGTGAAGCCGGCGCTGCAGCCGGGTAATTCCGTGCATGTGAAATGGCGGGCGCGGCTGGAGGAACATCTGGGCAGCTTCACCTGCGAGCTGGCGCGGGCCCGCGCCGGCGAACTGATGGACGGCCGCGAGGCGCTGGCCGGGCTGAACGCATTCACCGCCGTCGCCAGCGCCGCGATACCGGAGCGCGAGGCGCATGCGCCGGTGTTTTTCAGCGGCGAAATCCTGCTGGAGGCGATGATGGCCCATGACGCCGCCCATTGGCTGCCGCTTTATGTGCGCTGGGAAGCGGGATTGCTGGACGCGCTGGGCTTCGGGCTGGACCTTTCCGAATGCGCCGCCACGGGCGCCAAGGACGATCTGATCTATGTCTCGCCCAAGACCGGGCGCGCGGTGTCGCGCGATGCGGGGGGCATCTATGCCAGCCGGTTGTTCAAGCTGCCGGCGTTTCTGCTGGGCAACCGCAGCGAGGAACCCCATGCCGGCGAGGTCGCCGCGGGCTTGGCCCTGACGGGGCATTTCCTGCAGGAGCGGGTGCTGCGGCCACATGGCAAGGAAATGCCGCCAGCGCGGCTGCGGTTGGACGGAATAGTCCTGACGCCCTGAATTGGGGCGAATCAGAATAAAACCCCCTCATGGTCGCCCTTCCCGAAGAAATCCGTTCCGAAAACCTCAGCAAGGCGCTGGCCGAGCGCTATCTCGCCTATGCCCTGTCCACCATCACCCAGCGGGCGCTGCCCGACGTGCGCGACGGGCTGAAGCCGGTCCACCGCCGCATCCTGTTCGGGATGCGGCTGCTGCGGCTGGACCCGGATTCGGCGTTCAAGAAATCCGCCAAGGTGGTCGGCGACGTGATGGGCAGTTTCCATCCCCATGGCGACCAGGCGATCTATGACGCGCTGGTGCGCCTGGCCCAGGATTTTTCCGTGCGCTATCCGCTGGTGGACGGGCAGGGCAATTTCGGCAATGTCGACGGTGATAACGCTGCCGCCATGCGCTACACCGAAAGCCGCATGACAGAAGCGGCCCAGGCCCTGCTGGACGGGCTGGACGAGAATGCGGTGGATTTCCGCACCACCTATGACGGCGAGACGCGCGAGCCGGTTGTGCTGCCGGCCGCGTTCCCGAATCTCCTGGCCAACGGCTCGAACGGCATCGCCGTCGGCATGGCGACCTCGATCCCGCCGCACAATCTGGGCGAGCTGTGCGCCGCCACCATCGCCCTGATCGAAAACCCGAATATCCAGGACCGCAGCCTGCTGAAATTCGTCAAGGGCCCCGATTTTCCCACCGGCGGCATCATTGTCGAAGAACAGGCCAGCATGGCCGAAGCCTACAAGACCGGTCGCGGGTCATTCCGGGTGCGGGCGCGCTGGGAAAAGGAAGAAGGCTCGCGCGGCACCTACCAGATCGTCATCACCGAAATTCCCTACCAGGTGCAGAAGTCCAAGCTGATCGAGCGCATCGCCGAACTGCTGGAACTCAAGAAGCTGCCGCTGCTGGACGATATCCACGACGAAAGCGCCGAAGACATCCGCATCGTCCTGACCCCCAAGAGCCGTGTGGTCGAGCCGGAAATCCTGATGGAGCAGTTGTTCCGCGCCTCCGACCTGGAGGCTCGTATCCCGCTCAACATGAATGTGCTGGACCGGGGACTGGTGCCCCGGGTGATGAGCCTGAAAGAGGTTCTGGCCGCTTTCGCCGCCCACCGGCGCGAAGTTCTGGAACGCCGCTCCGCCTTCCGGCTGGAAAAGATCCGGGCGCGGCTGGAAGTGCTGGAAGGCTATCTCGCCGTCTTCCTAAACCTCGACAAGGTGATCAAGATCATCCGCACCGAGGATGAGCCCAAGCCCAAGTTGATGAAGGCCTTCAGCCTCAACGAAGTGCAGGCCGACGCCATTCTCAACATGCGCCTGCGGTCCTTGCGCAAGCTGGAAGAAATGGAAATCCGCGGCGAGCATGACTCGCTGACCAAGGAGCGCAAGGAACTCACAAAATTGATGGGTTCGGAGAAGCTCAAGTCCGAACGGCTGATCGAGGAATTGAAGGCTGTGGATGCCAAGTTCGGCCTCAAGACCCAGCTGGGCAAGCGCCGCACTCAGATCGCCGCCGCCGCCGATGTCGCCGAACTGTCGGCGCTGGCCGAGCATGTCGAGGAACGCGCCAATGCGGTGGAGCGCGAGCCCATCACTGTGGTCTGTTCCTCCAAGGGCTGGCTGCGGGCGTTGACGGGCCACAAGGAGCAGTCCAGCGACGACAAGTATCGCGAAGGTGACCGCGCCCGCTTCTGGTTCCACGCCCAGACCACCGACCAGATCATGCTGCTGGCCACCGACGGCCGCTTCTTCACCCTGGACGGCGCCAAGCTGCCGGGCGGGCGCGGCAATGGCGAGGCCATCCGCACCTTCATCGACCTGCCGCCCGATGCCGACATCGTCACCATGTTCGCGCATGTGCCGGGCAGGAAGTTGCTGGTCGCCGCCACGTCAGGCCATGGCTTTGTCACCAACGAGGACGAGGCCGTCGCCATGACCAAGAACGGCAAGCGGGTGATGAACGTGAAGCCAGGCGTCGAGGCGGTGTCCTGCCGCGCGGTGGATGGCGACAGCGTCGCGGTGGTGGGCGAGAATCGCAAGCTGCTGATCTTCAAGCTGGACGAGGTGCCGGAGCTGGCGCGCGGGCAGGGTGTCTATCTGCAGCGCTACAAGGATGGGGGACTGCTCGACGCCACCAGCTTCACCTGGAAGAGCGGCCTGAAGGACGAAAACGGCCGCCTGTTCGAGGCATCGGAACTCAAGGACTGGAAGGGCGAGCGCGCCCAGGCCGGCCGCATCGTGCCGCGCGGCTGGGCCAAGAGCGGAAAATTCGGCGAAAACTGAGGAGTCCACAGCGCCGTTAACCGAGCCTGCGTCATATTTCGTCCCAGAATGGGACATAGGAACAGGCGTTCGCTATAATTCCTCTCGCTTTCCGTCCCCCGGTGTCATGTCCGCCCTACGCCTTCTGGCCCTCTCCTATCTCGCTGCGGCGTCGGTCTTCACCCTGACAGGGGTGCTCCAGGCACGCCCTGGACTCTGGCGCGGAGCGGTCTTCAGCGCGCATCAATTGTCGGATCGTGTTGCGCGGGAAGTGCTGGCGCCTGCTCTGGAGCGAGTGCGCCGCCATGATGTGACGCTTCTGGACAGCCTGGATCATCCCGCTGTCGCACGCCTCGCCATCGCGCCGATGCAGCCGGGCGAGGAACGCTTGCTGGCGGGCAGGGCTTCCGCAGTGCAGGAACCGCGCGCGCTGGAACCTGCTGATGCGCGGCTGGCGGAAACCGAATTTCGCGTCTCGCCCCTGATCGAAATCCTGCCCGACCTGCCGCCCGAGGACTTGCCCAAACCGCCCGCGCCGAAGCTGGCGCCGCCGCACGCCCCGGTTCCGGATGTCCGGATCGCCAAACCCGTGGAGAAAAAAGCAGCGCCGGCCTGGCGCATTCCCGAACCGCCTGATGCGACGCTCGGCAATCGCGCCATGGCCGCCAGCCAGCGGCTCAAGGCCGGGCTGAGCGAGGACATGCTGAACAACTTCGACCTGTTCCTCTATGTCAGCAAGGCGGAGCGCGGTCCGCTGGCGCAGCGCATGTATGTTTTTCAAAAGCAGCAGGGGGGCGGACTGAAGCTCGCCTATGACTGGGCGGCATCCACCGGGCGCGAGAAGAACGAGGTTTCGCCGCGCGGCCGTGCCAGCTTTACCGCCACGCCGCAGGGCTACTATCAGCTGGACCCGGAGCGCATGTACCGGCGCTATCGCTCCTATAGCTGGGACCAGCCCATGCCCAACGCCATGTTCTTCAACTGGGAGCGGCAGGGACTGCAGACCGTGCTTGCCATCCATGCCGCCAGTGGCGAGGACGTTTCAAAGCTGGGTCAACGCAACAGCGCCGGCTGCATCCATCTTTCGCCGGAAAACGCCGCGACGCTTCAAGACATGATCCGCGCCAATTATCGTGGGCCAGTGCCGCGCTTCGCCTACAATGAATCCACCCGCACCATGAGCAACAAGGGCGCCTTCATGCGGGACCGCGAGGGCCGTTTGAAGATGGCCGATGGCTATCGCGTTCTTGTCTATATCGAGGATTATGGCGGCCGGGACATGGTCGCCGCGCTGTTCTAAGTTTAAAAAAATCAGGCGTGGCCCGTGACCAGCCAGAGAATCAGAATGATCGGCAGCGGGATGCCGATGGCCCATAGAAGCACCGAACGCATGAAGTCCTCCCGGTTGTCTTGCGGGAGATAACTTTCAGCTTATGCGGAAGTTCCCGCCCGGCGCAGCTCGTAAAGCGCGATGGCAGCGGCGTTGGAGACATTGAGGCTTTCCATTGTCCGCTCGATCGGGATGAAGGCGGAAGCCTCGCAATGTTCCCGCACCAGGCGGCGGATGCCGGATCCTTCCGAGCCCAGCACCAGGGCGACATCCCCCACCGGCACCGCTTCGGCCATGCTGGTTTCGCCGTCACCGGCCAAGGCAATACGCCAGAAGCCGCGCGTCGCCAGGTCGTCTAGAAGGCGCGAGAGATTGACCACCTCGATATAGGGAATGAGATCCAGCGCTCCCGAGGCCGCCTTGGCCAGGGCGCCGGACTGCGGCGGGCCGTGCCGGTCCTGCACCACCACGGCGGTGACGCCGAAGGCGCAGGCGGTGCGCAGGATGGCGCCGACATTGTGGGGATCGGACAGCTGATCCAGGATCAGAATGACCCGGCGGCTGCCTTTGCTTTCCGCCAGCACCTCATCCAGGTCGCGCGATTTGAGGGGGGAGGCTTCCAGGGCCGCGCCCTGATGCACGGCCCCGGGGGGGAGCATCCGGTCAATTGCACCCGGTTCCATGACATCCACCCGCACCCGCTTGAGCAGTTTTTCTCCGATAAGTTCCACCGCCCGGGGGGTCAGGACCGCCCGTCCCAGGTTGCGCCGGGGATTGGCCAGTGCTGCCTGCACCGCATGGAGGCCATAAAGCCATTGACCGCCCGCCAGGCGGTTGGGGTCCGCAGGGGCACGTTCGGCCCGGCCTGGCTGGTGAGCCGGTTTGGACGCGGGATTGAAGCCGGGCTTGAACCCGGCCTTTTTGAAGCCAGCCTTGAAGCCGGGCTTTCCGCCCGACCTTTCCGGCTTTTTCTCAGTCTTTCCGCGGGTTTTTTCAAAACCGGGGCGGCGGGTTTTGCCGAAATCCCCCTTGGTATCCTTGTGGCGCATGGCGCGCTTATAAAGGAGTGCGGGCAGGGGTAAAGCGATCTAGCCCAGGGCTGGGCGGAAACCCGGGATTTTCCTAGGAGATCCGCCCTTGACAGGTTGCGCCTGTTGACCAATAACCCGCGATCCGCAGCCACACCTTTTGGAGGTATTTTTTCGCTCGTCGCCACGAAAACGAGCGGGAAGCAGACGCGCCGGCCGGTATTGGTTTTTTCTAAACCGTTGAACCAGTTGGGAAAATTATCCGGAGGGGTGCCCGAGTGGCTAAAGGGGACGGACTGTAAATCCGTTGGC
>CANKIV010000093.1 GCA_947482125.1 Alphaproteobacteria bacterium | reverse complement strand
GATGTTCAGGATCTTGCCGCGCAGGGGCAGCACCGCCTGGTTGGCGCGATTGCGGCCCTGTTTGGCGGAGCCGCCGGCGCTGTCGCCTTCGACGATGAAGATTTCGCACTTGGCGGGATCGCGTTCCTGGCAGTCGGCCAGCTTGCCGGGCAGGGAGGCGCCGTCCAGCACACCCTTGCGGCGTGTCAGTTCGCGGGCCTTGCGGGCGGCCTCGCGGGCGGCGGCGGCTTCCACCACCTTGCCGACCACGGTCTTGGCCTCGGAGGGATGCTGCTCGAACCAGGCGCCCAGCTGGTCGATGATGGCGCCTTCGACAATCGGGCGCACTTCGCTGGAGACCAGCTTGTCCTTGGTCTGGGACGAGAATTTTGGATCGGGCACCTTGACCGACAAGACGCAGGTCAGGCCCTCGCGGCAGTCGTCGCCGGTCAGCGCCGTCTTGTCCTTCTTGGACTGCGGCATCTCGTCGGCATATTTGGTCACCACGCGGGTCAGGCCGGCGCGGAAACCGGCGAGATGTGTGCCGCCGTCGCGCTGGGGGATGTTGTTGGTGAAGGCCAGCGTGCTTTCGTGATAGCTGTCGTTCCAGGTCAGCGCGATTTCCACCGTGATGCCGTCCTTTTCCGACACGATCATCACGGGATTGGGGATCAGCTGCTGCTTGGCCCGGTCGAGATATTCGACGAAGGCCTTCAGCCCGCCTTCGTAATGCAGCGAGACTTCCTTGGGTTCGACGCCGCGGCGGTCCGCCAGGATGATGACGACGCCGGAATTGAGAAAGGCCAGTTCGCGCAGGCGGTGTTCCAGGGTGGCGAAATCGAACTCGGTCTTGGTGAAGGTTTCCGTGGAGGGCAGGAAGGTGACTTCGGTGCCCTTCCTGCCATCGGCTTCGCCCACCATCTTGAGCGGCGCCACGGGATCGCCGTGGCGGAACCGCATGTAATGTTCCTTGCCGTCGCGCCAGATGCGCAGGTCGAGGAATTCCGACAAGGCGTTGACCACCGACACGCCGACGCCGTGCAGGCCGCCCGAGACCTTGTAGGCATTCTCGTCGAACTTACCGCCGGCATGCAGCTGGGTCATGATGACCTCGGCGGCGCTGACGCCTTCTTCGCTGTGGATGCCGGTGGGAATGCCGCGGCCATTGTCGCGCACCGTGCAGGAGCAGTCCGGATTCAGGATCACGTCGATGCGGTTGGCATGGCCGGCCAGCGCCTCGTCCACGGCATTGTCCACCACTTCATAGACCATGTGGTGCAGGCCCGAACCGTCATCGGTGTCGCCGATATACATGCCGGGGCGCTTGCGCACGGCGTCCAGGCCCTTGAGGACCTTGATGCTGTCGGCGTTGTAGGCGTTCATGTTGGGTTCGGACATATCAGTTCACCATTTCACTTTGGCGCGCGAACACGCCGTCACGTACTTCAAAAATTTCCGCCTTGGCGCCGCTGAACAGCGACAGGTCGGTGCCGGTCATCCAGGCCTGGGCCGCCAGGTCATGGACCTCCTCGAACAAGGCGGCGCGGCGCACCACATCCAGATGGGCGGCGATTTCGTCCAGCAGCAGGATCGGGGCCAGGCCCTCGCGCGCGCGCGCCAGCTCGCGCGCATCCGCCAGCATGATGGAGATCAGCAGCGCCTTCTGCTCGCCGGTGGAGCAGTCGCGGGCCTCGGCCCGCTTGCCGGTATGGCGCACCTGCAGATCGGTGGTGTGCGGGCCCACCAGCGTGCGGCCGGCTTCGGCATCGCGGATGCGCGAGGCGGCCAGCAGGCCGCGCAACTGATCGGCGGTGACGTGATGCAATTCGTCGGTCAGGGCCAGCGAGGCGGCGGGGAAGGCGCCGGCCTCGCCGCGTTCGGCCAAGGCGCGCGAGAGGTTTTCCACCGTGGCGGCGCGCGCCTGGGCGATGGCAATGCCGGCTTCCGCCATTTCATTCTCGAGACCGTCCAGCCAGGCCGGATCGCGCGGACCGTATTTCAACAATCGCGCCCGCTCGCGCATGGCGGTCTCGTAGCGGGTGGCATTGCGGGCATGACCTGCATCGAAGCCCAGCACCAGCCGGTCGAGGAAGCGCCGGCGGCCGCCCGCGCTTTCGATGAACAGGCGGTCCATGGCCGGGGTCAGCCAGATCAGCTGCACGATGTCACCCAGATCGGCGGAGCTTTGCGCCGCCGCCCCGTTGAGCCGCACCTGGCGCGAGGCCGAGCCGCCCACCATGCCGGTGCCGATTTCATGCTCGGTCTCGCCGCGCGCCACCGTGGCCGCCACGGCCCATAGCGTGTCGTCGCCCACCGGTCCCTTGCGGGTGTGTTCCGAAAGTTTGGAGCCGCGCAACCCCCGCCCCGGCGACAGGAGGGAAATGGCGTCCAGTACATTGGTCTTGCCCGCGCCGTTGGGGCCCGCCAGCACGACCGGCGCGCCGCTGACGCTGAGTTCGCCCACGGCGTAGGAGCGGAAATTGGTCAGCCGCAGGCGTGTCACCGCAAGGCGGGATGTCACCGCCGGACGGTCAGCCATGGTCCGTGCAAGCGTCAAATCAAACCCTGAGAGGCATGAGGACGTAGAGCGTGCGCGTGTCCTCCGCATCTTCGATGATGGCGGGCGAACCCGCGTCCGACAGCAGGAAGCGCACTTCCTTGCCCTCGATCTGGCTGGTGATGTCCAGCAGGTAGCGGGCGTTGAAGCCGATCTCCAGCGCGCCAGCGCTGTAGGTGGCGCCGACATCTTCGGTGGCGGTGCCGCTTTCCGGATTAACCACCGACAGGGTGACCTTGTCCTTGGAAAGGTTCAGCTTCACGGCACGGGTCTTGTCGGCGCTGATGGTGGAGACGCGGTCCACCGACTGGGCGAATTCGCGGGCCTCCAGCACCAGGGACTTGTCGTTGCCCGCCGGGATCACCCGCTCATAGGGGGGGAAGTTGCCGTCGATCAGCTTGGAGGTCAGCTCCACGCCATTGAAGCCGAACTGTATCTTGGTATCGGACAGCGATACGTCGATGGCGCCATCGGCATCGTCCAGCAGCTTGACCAGCTCGCCCACGGTCTTGCGGGGCACGATCACGCCGGGCATGTCGGCGGCGCCGTCGGGCAGTTCCAGCTCGTAGCGGGCCAGGCGATGGCCGTCGGTGGCCACGGCGCGCATCACCGGCGGCTTGGCGTCCTTGGCGGCATGCAGGTAGATGCCGTTGAGGTAGTAGCGGGTTTCCTCGGTCGAGATGGCAAAGCGCGTCTTGCCGATGATGCGCTTGAGGTCGTCCGCCGCCAGGCGGAATTTGTGGGGCAGGGCACCCGCCGCCATCTGGGGGAAATCCTCGCGCGGCAGGCAGGACAGCTCAAAGCGCGAGGTGCCGGCCGACACGGCCAGGCGTCCGCCTTCGCTGGACAGAAGCTCGACCTGCACCTGGGCGCCGTCGGGGAGCTTCCTCACGATGTCGTAGAGCATGTGGGCGGGCGCGGTGGCCGAGCCGTTGCGCAGCACGTCGGCGGGCAGGCCTTCGACGATCTCGATGTCGAGATCGGTGGCGGTGAGCTTGAGCTGGCCCTTTGCCGCCTCGATCAGGACGTTGGACAGGATCGGAATGGTGTTGCGGCGTTCGACGACGCTTTGCACATGGTTCAGCGCCTTGAGGAATGCGCCGCGTTCGACGTTGATCTTCATGGTTCGACAGCCGCCTGTTAGACCCGTTCGGTCGCGCGAAAATCGCGCCCGAAGATTCATGTTCTCTTGTGTTTGGGAGGACCCAAAAAGGCCCCAAGACTCAAGGGCCAAAACATAGCAGAAAAGGTGCCTGGAGACCTAAAAAAAACACGCGGAAAATCGGTTTTTCCGCGTGTTCTCGAGGTTCAAAAAGGCCGGTTTTGGGGCCTAGATTTCCGGCCTGCGCTGGAGCATCTGACTGAGGAAATCCACCTCCTGGCGGAACAGGGTGTCCTCCACGATCAGGGCCTCGATGCGGCGGCAGGCATGCAGCACCGTGGTGTGGTCGCGGCCTCCGAAACGCCGGCCTATTTCGGGCAGGGAACGGGTGGTCAGCTTGCGCGACAGATACATGGCGACCTGGCGCGGCCGGGCGACCCGGCGGGCGCGCTGGGGCGAATGGAAGTCCTTCACGTCCAGCTTGTAGAATTCCGCCGTCTTGCGCTGGATGTCCTCGATGGAGGTCTTGGCCCCCGGACCGGCGCGCAGGCCCACGGCTTCTTCCGCCACTTCCAGCGTCACCGGTTTCTTGGTGAGGTCGGCATAGGTGGCCAGCTTGGTGAAGACCCCGATCAGCTCGCGGGGCGAGGCGTCTTCCAGGTCGGCGATCCGCTCCAGAACGTTTTCGGGCAGCACCACATCGGGCTTGTGACGGGTGAATTCCGTGGCGCGCGATTTGAGGATGGCCAGGCGCGTGTCGCGGTCCGGCTTGTCCAGCCCGACGCACAGCCCCCCACCCAGGCGCGACTTGACGTCGGCGCCCAGCCCTTCCAGGGCCTGCGGCGGGCGGTCGGCGGCGATCACCACCCGGCGGCGCAGGTCGGCGAACGCGTTGACGGTGTAGAGGAACTCCGACGCCGTGGCGGTCGAGCGGCAGATATGCTGCAGGTCGTCGATGATCAGTACTTCGGCGGTGCGCAGCTCTTCCTTGAAGGCCAGCGTGTCCTTGCGATAGAGCGCGCCCAGGAAGTGGCGCATGAAATCTTCCGCCCGCAGGAACAAAGTGCGCTTGCCGCGCTTGCGGAATTCCAGCGCCGCGGCATTCAGCAGATGGGTTTTGCCGAAGCCGAAACCGCCATGAATATACAGCAGGGGAATGTCGGACTGCTGGCCGTCGGCGAAGCTGCGCGCCGCGCCGTGGCCGAACTGGTTGGCCGCGCCCGGAATGAAGCTTTCGAAGGTCTGCTGGGGATGCAGCATCCGGTTCCACAGGCCGCGGTCGTCCTCATTGGCGCGGCTCTCGCTGCGCGGCGGCAGGTAGGACACGCTGGAAGATGTCTCAGTCAGGCCCTGATGCTGGGCCTCGCGCGGAATGGCGCCACCGATGGCCGGCCCAAGATTCGTGGCGGGCAGGGCGGAAATCACGATCGCCAGCGAGGCTGGCGTGAAACCCTCCGCCACAAAGGCTTTTTCGATGCGGCCGACATAATGGTTGGCCACCCAGTTGCGCACGAAAGGCTTGGCGGCGCCGATCTTCAGTTCGTCACTGTCGCAGGATTCCAGATTGAGCGGCCCGATCCAGGCGTCGAACACCGGATCGCCCAGCTCGCGCCGCATCCGCTCGCGCACCGCTGCCCATGCCGCCCGCCAGTCCGGCATCGATTTTCCTGCTTGCACCATCTTCAGTACCCACCACTTGTTTGGCCTTGCGGCCGTTATTTGCTGCTCCGGCACGTTTTCGTGTCCGGTCGTTCTCGTCTTTTCAGCCCTGTCGCCAGGGCAGTCCGGCCGCCTTCCATCCATTCGCGTTTCCACGATGGCCTTCGCCATCGACATCGCCTTCAAAGCCGCCGGCGATATTGAAGGCCTTTTCAAAGCCCGCCGCCGTCAGCGCGATGGCGGCCGCCCGGCTGCGGGCGCCCGACCGGCACAGCAGCAGAACCGGGTCGGATTTGCTGGTACCGGCCAAGGCCTGCACCGCTTCCGCGGTGAAGTCCGGATTCTGCGCGCCGGTGGGAAAGCTCTGCCATTCCACGCAATGCACCCGGCGGCCCAGGTCTTCGAGATCGGGCAGGCCGACAAAATTCCATTCCGCCACCGTGCGCACATCGATCAGCTGGGCCCTGGGGTCGCTCTGCAGGCGGTTCCAGGCCTCGGCGGCGCTGATGTCGCCGGCATAATTGAGAGAAGAGGGAGGAACCATGGTGCGCTCTTGAGACAATTCGAGGATTGCCGGGGTCTTCGC
The DNA here is from genome assembly GCA_947482125.1 of Alphaproteobacteria bacterium. GTDB lineage: Bacteria > Pseudomonadota > Alphaproteobacteria > Micropepsales > Micropepsaceae > Rhizomicrobium. The sequence goes on along the minus strand of CANKIV010000093.1, from coordinate 3,003 downwards.
CCAGCACTAACCGGTCATATTTTGCGGAAATCAGGGTCTGCTATACTTGGTAGTGTACTGAAAACGCCACGAACTACTGTTCAATGCTTCAGTTTTACTTGGTTTTGTCTTCAGCATCTTCGGCGTCCGCCCCAACTGTTGGTTAAGATACGCCCAGCACGGCTGCGCAAACAAGGGGACAAACTGCGAACGAGGCGCCTGATTCGAAAAATTTTTCGCTTTTGTGACGTGCGCTAAATGGTTGTGACGTATACGGAAAATACCATTTATTCATCAAGCTTTTTTGAATCAGTCACTTACGCGCGTAATCGTCCGTGTTGCGTCGCCGAAATGTGTCTTTTTGGTGAAACTCTGCACACGGACAAATAAAAAAGGCCCGGATATTGCTCCGGGCCGATCCTATTCTGTAATTCTCAAGGATTCCAGCGGCTTCCTATTTTGCCAGCTTGGTGACCCGCTTGCTCAGGCGCGAGACTTTCCGGGCGCCGGTATTCTTGTGCAGGATTCCCTTGGACACGCCGCGCATAATTTCCGGCTCCGCGGCCTTCAGGGCGGCCAGGGCGGCCTTCTGGTCACCGGAGGCGATGGCTTCCTCGACCTTGCGGATAAAGCCGCGCACGCGGGTCTTGCGCGCCGTATTGATGGCCGTGCGCTTGGCAGTGGTGCGGACGCGCTTCTTGGAGGAGGCGATATTCGGCATGGGAAATCCTGCTTTTCCGTAGAAGAGGCGGGCATATAACCCCGGATTCCCCCGGGGTCAAGAAATACCCGGTTTACTGGCGTTCGCCGGGACAATCGCCTGCTGGCGATTGTCTGTTTTCCGGCTCACTCGTCCTTAAAGGCCGGTTTGCGCTTCTCGGCGAAGGCCGCCATGCCCTCTTTCTGGTCGGCGGTGGCGAACATGGCGTGGAACAGGCGGCGCTCGAAATGCAGCCCCTCGGCCAGGCTGGTTTCCAGGGCGCGGTTCACCGCCTCCTTCACCATCTGGGCGGCGGGTGACGACTGGGCGGCGATCTTCTTTGCCGCTTTCAGCGCTTCGTCCAGCAGCAGGTCGGCGGGAACCACCCTGGCCGCCAGGCCGCAGCTTTCGGCTTCGGCTGCGTCCATCATCCGTCCGGTCAGGCACAGGTCCATCGCCTTGGACTTGCCGATGATGCGGGTGAGGCGCTGTGTGCCCCCCAGCCCCGGCATGATGCCCAGGGTGACTTCCGGCTGGCCAAATTTGGCGGTGTCGGCGGCGATGATGAAGTCGCACACCAGTGCCAGCTCGCAGCCGCCGCCGAGCGCGTGGCCCGCCACCGCCGCAATGATCGGCTTTTTGACGCGCGCGATGCGGTCGAACTGGTCGCCGAACAGGTTTTCCCGGTACATCTGGGAATAGGTCTTGGGCTGCATTTCCTTGATGTCGGCGCCCGCCGCAAAGGCGCGTTCCGAGCCGGTGACGATCATGCAGCGCACCGCATTGTCCTTGTCCCAGCCTTCCAGCGCATCCGCCAACTCGTCGAGCAAGGCGGTGTTGAGGGCATTCAGCGCATCGGGCCGGTTGAGGGTGGCGATGCCGATGCCGGCGTTGACTTCCGTCTTGATGTTCATGGCGTCCTCAACTCTGACATTTGGGGCAATAGAACGTCGAACGCCCGGCCTGCACAATGCGCTTTACCGTCCCGGGACATTTGCCCTTGCAGGGCAACCCCTCGCGTCCATAGACCAGGAAATGATGCTGGAAACTGCCGGGATCGCCGGTGGCCTGGGCGTGATCGCGCAGGGTCGAGCCGCCGGCCGCGATGGCGTCCTTCAGGACCTTCTTGATCGCAGCCACCAAAGGCTTCAGCCGGTCGCGTGAAACTGAACCGGCCAGCCTCTTGGGCGAGATGCCGGCGCGGAAGAGGGCTTCGCAGACATAGATATTACCCAGTCCCGCCACCACGCGCTGATCGAGCAGCGCCGACTTGATGGGCGTCTTCTTGCCGCCGAGCATCTTCACCAGATGGGCGGTGTCGAAAACGTTCGACAGAGGCTCCACGCCCAATCCCGCGAACATCTTGTCCTGCTCGAGATGCGCGGTCTCCACCAGCGCCATCAGCCCGAAGCGGCGATGATCGTTGAAGATGATGCGGGCAGGGGCGTCGGTCTCGAACACCACATGGTCGTGCTTGCCCTGGCCGGCGCCATCGGGCGCCTTGTCATAGACATAGCTGCCGATGCGGCGCTGTTTGCCATGGGCAAAGACGCTCATGCGCCCGCTCATGCCCAGATGGATCACCAGGGTCTCGCCGCTGTCTAGATCGGCCAGCAGGTATTTTGCCCGCCGCCACAGCCGCGTCACCCTGCGTCCCTTGGTGCGAGCCACGAAATGCGCCGGGAAGGGCAGACGCAGGTCGCCGCGCCGTGTCTCCACATCGGTCAGGACATGGCCTTCCATGGCGGGGGCCAGGCCCAGGCGCACGGTCTCGACTTCGGGTAATTCAGGCATGTCCCTTATTAAATAGTCGCGGGCCTCAGCGGTAGCCTACCGCCGTGGGGGCGGCTATGTTGCCGCCATGACTGAGAAAACCGCCAGTTTCGGTTTCCGTGATGTGCCGGAAGGCGAGAAGGAAGCTCTTGTGAAAGAGGTCTTCTCGTCGGTGGCGGCGCGCTACGACCTGATGAACGACCTGATGAGCGTGGGCGTCCACCGCATCTGGAAGGACGCGATGGTGGAATGGCTGAACCCGCAGCCGGGCTGGAAAAGCCTGGACGTGGCAGGCGGTACTGGTGACATCGCCTTCCGTATCGCCGAACTGGCCCGGGCGCGCGGTGGTGACGCCGCCATCACGGTCTGCGACATCAATGCCGCCATGCTGGGCGAGGGCGTGCGGCGGGCCGAAGAGAAAAACGAAGCATCCATTGAATGGGTCTGCGGCAATGCCGAAAGCCTGCCGTTTCCTGACGCGTCTTTCGACAGCTACACGATCGCTTTTGGCATCCGCAATGTGACGCATATCGATGTGGCGCTGGCGGAAG
>CANKIV010000092.1 GCA_947482125.1 Alphaproteobacteria bacterium | reverse complement strand
CGATTCCCTGGCGCCGTGAGAATCTCCAATTCGCCAACGGCTTTCTCAGGGTGGTGGAGCAGCATTACAAGGCGGCGCCGCCGCCGCTGAAGCTGCTGGATTTTGGCTGCGGCTATGGCGGCATGTTGCGGCTGCTGGGCAGCCGCGATGTCATCCCGCATGGCTTTGACATGAGCCCGGCGCAGCGCAAGATTGCCGCTGCCAGCGGCGCGAAGATATTCGACAGCGCGGACCAGGTCGCGGCGGCCGGTCCGTACGACCTCATCGTGTTCACAGAAGTGCTGGAGCATCTGGCCGACCCGCGCGCCACGCTGCGATTCCTCAGGGGTGCCTGCAAGCCGGGCGGGCTACTCGCCATCACAGTCCCGGATATTCCGCCATCCTTCGTCGAGACCGCGATGGCCCAATTCGCCGCGACCGGCGAGCTTGCTCTGGTGTTCAATCCGCTAGTGCACGTGAATCATTTTTCGCCCTTGACCTTGCGCCAAATGCTGCGCGAGGAGGGCTTTACCGTCCTGCACGACCATGGCCGCACCCAGGGCACGATGGACGCCTGCGCCCATTATGGCGATGTGCCGGAACCCAACCTGCTGCTGAATGCCGCCCGCATTGCCAAGCGTGTCTGGGCCGCGCCGCCATCGACCCGGCTGTTCTGCCGCCTTGATTGATACCGGTTTCGCGGCGTCATGAGCGTGGCTGTCAGCATCGTGACGCCGACCAAGAACCGCTTGCCGCTTCTGCTTGGCAGCATGGCCTCCGTCGCGGCCCAGACCTTCACCGACTGGGAGCATGTCATTGTCGATGACGGTTCCGACGACGGCACCGGCGCCGAGATTGCCGCCATGGCGGCACGCGATCCGCGCATCCGCTACATCCCGCGCGCGGTTGCGCAGGGCGGCGCCAATGTCTGCCGCAATATCGCCATCCGCGAGAGCCGGGGCGAATTCGTCATCATGCTGGATTCCGATGACCTGCTGCGGCCCGACTACCTGGAGCGCCGCGTGCGCATCATGCGCGAGAACCGGGTGCTGGACATGGCCGTCTTCCGGGCCGGGGTGTTTTCCAAGGTGGTCGGTGACACGCAGCGGCTGTTCCACCCCCAGGACCAGGGGGACGACCTGCTGCGGTTCCTCTCCCATGATTGCGTCTGGGAAATCACGAGCCCGATCTGGCGCCGTGATTTCCTGCTGAAAGTCGGGGGTTTCGACGAAACCCTGCTCAGCATGCAGGACCTTGAGCTGCATGTGCGTGCCATCGCATCGGGCGCGAAATATGTCCTGTTCGACGATGTCGATCACGATATCAGCTGGCAGTACGACTTCACGCGCACCAGCGTGCGCCATGTCTTCGACAAGGCCTATATCGAGGCCGCGGGACGGGTGCATGCTGCCTTGCGCCGCGCCGTCCTGGACAATGGCCTGATGACATGGTCGCGGGAGAGGGCGTTGGTCGGCCTCAGTTTCTCGACCGCGGAATCCTGGGTGCGCGCCAAGCGGCTGGGCGCGGCGCTGCGGTTCTGGAATCGCAGTTGCCGGGTTTCGAACGTGTCGGCGCGATTGTGGCTTGGCGGATGGGTCATGCTATGCATCCGCCGTGCCGGCCCCATGGATTCGGGGCTCGCCTTTCGGATCGTGAACAAATGGAAAGGCTGGGTGCGGTTTCGTCAGGAGCCGGCCCTCCTGCAGAATGGGAAACTCGCTTGACCTCCGCCAGCGCACCGATACGGTCGGTTGATTGCATCTATATCGCCGCTTTTTCGCGCGATGCGCGCCTGACGCGTATCTGTGTCGCCAGCGTGCGCTATTTCTATCCGGAAGTTCCCATTCGCGTCCTGGCGGGAAGCCCCTTGATGCCCGACCTGATCCGGGAGCTGCGGGACTATTGGAATACGTCCGTGGCGCGCTGGCAGGAAGGCGATTACGGGTCGGGCTTCGTGAAGCTGGAAACGCTGTTTGGCCCACCTGGCGAACGCTTTCTGGTGATCGATGCCGACACCATCGTTGCCGGCCGCGTGCTGGAACTTTGGCGCGAGACCGATCCGCCCTTCCTGATGGACGAGGAAACCCTGCCGGATAATGAGATGAAGCGTCTCTATTATGACTGGGACAATCTCAGCGCCAACGGGTTGCCCACGCCCAGGCCGCTGCATGTCTATAATACCGGACAATGGTTCGGCACTGCCGGCGTCGTCGAGCGATTGGAATTCGACGACCTGATCGAGTGGACGATGCCCCGCCGGTTGCACTTTCCGAAATTCTTCATGACGGGCGACCAGGGTACCCAGAATTATGTGTTCAACAGGATGGCCCATCGCGGCCGCCAGTTTTACGGGCGGCGGACTATCATGCGCTGGCCCCCGCACGGCATGAGCGATGTCACGCTTGAGGCGGTTCGAAACCGGACCGCGCCGCCGGTCGTCGTGCACTGGGCGGGCCTGAAAAAGCGCCGTATTGGTGATATGGTCAATCCGGAACTGCTGGTGTTTTTCGAGAAATACTATTATTCGCGCATCCCGTTCGGAACCGTCTTGCGGCATGTGCGCGCCGTGAAGGATGTCTGCTCGCAATGGCTGCACAACAAGAGGGTCCGCATCCGGCAGCGGTTGCGGCGTTGAAAGAAACTGATGTCCTTCGCTAGCGTCCTTAAAAGTCTTTTCCGGCGCGCGATGGAAACGCGCGGTTACTGGCTGCGGCATCAGTCGGTGCTGCCGTTCGGGATCGACTATCAGGCGGACATCGCCCGCCTGTCCAAGCTACTGGACTTGCCGGTGCGGGTGTTTTTTGACATTGGTGCCCATACCGGTGAGACCGCACTGTCGGTGCTGCGCAATTTTGAAGGCGCGAAGGTCTATTCCTTCGAGGCGCATCCCACCACCTTCGCCGAATTGCAAAAGGCCGTGAACGACAGCCGCGTGAAAATCTTCCCGTTCGCGATAAGCGACCGGATCGGCAACGCCACCTTTTTCGACTATGGCCATCTTGCCACCTGCAACAGCCTAGTCGGGGAAAACCAGTTCGCGGTGCGTTCCGGAAATCCGGCGCGCACGATCTCGGTTCCGTGCATCACGCTGGACCAGTTCTGCGAGCAGGAAAATGTGCCCCATATCGATGTCCTCAAGATCGACACTGAAGGCCATGACCTTTCCGTGCTGCAGGGCGCGGTCGGCACACTGAAGAACCGGGGCGTGTCCTTCGTGCATATCGAGTTCAACTCCATGACACCCCGCCAAGGCAGCGCTGGCGGCGCGCTGATGCCGATCGGCGCGATGCTGGAAGATGCCGGCTTCGAGTTCGTGGCCTCCTATCCCGAATGCATGCTGACCGAGGGCAAGTTCTTCTCCACCAGCAACGCCCTGTTTGTCCGCCAGTTGGCGCGATACGCGACGTCAAAGTCGTGACCGCGTAATGTGATTGTTGCGCTTGTTCCTAGCGATATCGGTGGTGATTGCGCATACCGCGCCGTTTTTAGGCTTGCAGATGATGCCGAGCTTCATGGCGGTGCGGCTGTTTTTTCTGATCTCCGGTTTCTACATGGCGCTGGTTCTGTCCGCGAAATATCGCGGACCCAATCATGTGAGCGTGTTTTATATCAATCGCTTCCTGAGGCTTTTTCCGGCCTATGTTATTGCGGCATTGGTCATGGCCATTCTGTACGTCATGGCCGCGGACAGGCCTGGGGCGCCGGAGCAAAGCCTGCTGGTGACGGAAATCCGGCAACATGCCGCCGGGCAGCCCGGCCAGTTGGGTATAGGCTCTCTCCTAGCCATGCTGATCCCCAACCTGTTCATTTTCGGCTCGGACCTTGTTTATCTTTTCCATCACACTGCCGCCGGATGGATTTTCACCTTCGGGATCGATCTTGCCGGCCAGCCCGAAGCCGTGCGTGGCAGCGTATTCCTACTGCTTCCGGCAGCCTGGTCCATCGGGATCGAGTTGTGGTTTTACCTTCTGGCGCCTTTGCTGACGCGGCTGAAAACGAGCTGGATTGTCTCGCTGGGCGTGGCGTCCCTGGTTTTGCATCTGGGAATGGATGCCTGGAAGCCCTGGGCCAATTATTGCTTTTTCCCGGCGGCGCTGTGGTTCTTCATGGGCGGTATCCTGGCGCATCGCGTCTGGCAGGTTGGCTGGTTCAACACTGTCGATCGTCGAACCGTCTGGGCGGTCGCCATCACGGCACTTGGCCTGCTGTTCTTTCGCGAATTCATTCCCGGCTATCGCAACTATCCCGCGCCGGTTTACCTCACGCTCGCTATTGCGCTGCCCTTCATTTTCGAAGCCTTCCGCAAGGTTGCCTGGGACCGCTGGATCGGAAATCTGTCCTACCCGGTCTATCTGTTTCACGCGGCCGTGATTGTCGTGGCGCATAACTATTTTGGCAATTTGCATTTTCTTCCTGTCATCGCGGCAACGCTTGCGTTGTCGTTGATTGTCAATCTCGGGGTCGAAGAACCGCTGGAGCGCTTCCGGCAGCGCCGTGCGACGCGGTCGTTGCAAGGAGCACAGGTATGAGTTCGGGCGCGATCCCCCTGTCGGTCATCATCTGCACGCACAACCCGCGGTCCGATTATTTCGGCCGCACGCTAGATGCCCTGCGCGTCCAGACCCTGCCGGCCGGAAAATGGGAGATGCTGGTGATCGACAATGCCAGCAAGCAGCCGGTGCAGGAAAGCTTCGATTTCACCTGGCATCCCGGCGCCCGCGTCATCCGCGAGGACAAGCTGGGCCTGACGCCCGCCCGTCTGCGGGGCATTGCCGAAGCCCATGGCGGACTTCTGATTTTTGTCGACGACGACAATGTCCTCGACCCGGATTTTCTGGAAACTGCGCTGCGCATCGCCGCCGAGCGGCCCTTCCTGGGGTCTTGGAGCGGCCAGTGCCGCCCCGGGTTTGAAGAGCAGCCGGCGGAATGGACGCGCCGCTATTGGGGTAACCTAGTGATCCGGCAATTCCAGACCGATACCTGGTCCAACCTGCCGCGCCTGGCGGACACCATGCCGTGCGGGGCGGGGCTGTGTATTCGCCGGAACGTGGCGCAGCATTATCTGGCCCTCAACCAGGCCGGCCAGCGCTCGGTCCAGCTCGACCGCACCGGAACTTCGCTCCTATCGGGCGGGGACAATGACCTGGCGGCCTGCGCCTGCGATGTCGGGCTGGGCGTGGGGCTGGTATCGGCCCTGAAACTGACCCATCTCATTCCGCCGGTCCGTCTAACCGAGGATTACCTGACCCGGCTGGCCGAGGGCATCGCCTATTCCTCGATATTGCTGGATCGGGAGCGTGGTATTACACATCCGCCGCGTGGCGCGGTGGGACGTCTTGCGGACTATGTGCGCACATTGCTGCTGGCCGGACCGCATCGGCGGGTCCTGCGGGCCGCTTACCGCGGACGGGACCGGGCCATTGCGGGCCTTCCGGCGTCGTGACGGCGGCACAGGAATTATGAGGATTGCATGCTAGGATCATTGCGGCACGACATCGCCAACAGCATCAAGTCGCTGATCTATTCCAGGAGCGGCGAGCCCTACGCGATCAACGGCCATACCCTGCGCTACATGCCGGGTACGCGCCCGGTGCGGCTGCACTATGTCAACTCGACCAACCGCAATACGCGCTACGACGCCTTGCAGGTGAAGTGGCTGGCCGACAATCTTAAAGCGGGCGACACCGCGATCGATATCGGCGCCCATTATGGCGTTTACAGCATCCTGATGGCGGCGATGTGCGGCCCTACCGGAACCGTCATCGCTTTTGAGCCCGATCCCTATGCTCGCGAGATGCTGGCGCGCAACCTGGCGCTCAATCCCGATATCAAGAAGCCCGTGGTCGAAAGCGTTGCCTGCTCCGACGCGCCGGGCGAAGCCACCCTCTTCAGCCGTGGCGGCAATGCGCAGTCCTCGCTGGTGCGTTCAGCGGTGGAGTTTGCTCCCGAACACACCTCCGAACAGTTCACGGTTCCGCTGGTGACGCTGGACTCCTATATCGCCGAAAACCGCCTTGCCGTGCCGCGCTGGGTGAAGATCGATCCGGAAGGCGCCGAAATTCGCATCCTGAAAGGCGCGCCGAAGCTGCTGGCCAGCGATGCCGGCATCCTGTGCGAACTGCATCCCTATGCCTGGCCGGAATTCGGCAATACTTTCGCTGAGCTGAAAGACATTGTCGCGGCGTCAGGCCGGTGCATCCGCTATATCGACGAAGAGCAGGAAGTCGGCGATACGGCGACCTACGGCACAGTGCTGTTGGAAAAGTGCCGCTGAGTGACCTTGCACACCGCTAGCGGGACGGGCGCGCGATGACCGCGCCGCATGTCCTTCATATTGTTGAAAATCTCGATCGCGGGGCGGTGGAGAACTGGCTGGTGCGCATGCTGCGTCATGCACGGGTGGCCGGGCAGGCGCCGGACTGGACCTTCTATTGCGCGCTGGGCAGGCCGGGCGCGCTGGATGACGAGGCGCGCGCGCTGGGCGCCCGCATCCTCTATTCCCCCGTGCCGGTCAGCCGCAAGATCACCTTTGCGCGCGCCCTGCGCGATGAAATCCGCAAGGGCGGCTATGACGTGATCCATGCGCATCACGATCTGGTGTCGGGCCTGTACATGGCCGCCGTAGCCGGGCTGCCCGCCGCGCTCCGCCTGATCCACAACCACAATGCCGACGAGATCGTGCTGACCCCCAACCCGCTCAAGCAAGCTCTGCTGCGCGGGCCGCTGCGGCGCACGGGCCTGGCGATGGCTGACCGAGTGGTGGGCATTTCCAATCACACGCTGGACACCTATCTGGCGGGGCGTCCGCGCCGCGCAGGGCGCGACATCGTTCACTATTACGGCGTCGATCCAACTCCGTTCCGCGATATCGCGGTGGACCGCATCGCATTTCGCCGCGCGCTGGGGCTGGCGGACAATGCGCTGATCCTGCTGTTCGGGGGGCGCCTGGTGCCTGAAAAGAATCCAGTTTTCGCAGTGGACGTGCTGGCGGCCTTGCGAGCGCGCGAACCGCGCGCCGTGCTGGTCTATGCCGGCGCCGGCGCGCAGGAAACGGCCATCATGCCGCGCGCCGCTGCGCTGGGTGTAGAAGGCGCTGTGCGCCTGCTGGGCTGGCGCGGCGACCTGCCTTACGTGATGGCCCATGCCGACTGGTTCATCCTGCCGCGCCCGGAACATCCCATGGAGGGTTTCGGCCTGGCGGTGGTGGAAGCCCAGCTGGCGGGCCTGCGGATGCTGTTGTCGCGCGGCATTCCCGATGATCCGCTGTTGCCGACCGCCAGCTATCGCCGGCTTGGGCTGGCGGAAGGTCCCAAAGCCTGGGCCGATGCCGCTATGGCGCTGCTGGATGAACCCGCGCCATCGCGCGAAGCGGCACTAGCCGCGCTGGCCCGTTCGCCCTTTGACATGGATACGGCGCTGGCGCACCTGACCCAGTTGCATACGGCCTGATATCCGATGCAAAGTCGCCCGGTCCGCGTTCTGCAGATTATCGACACGTTCAGCATGGGGGGGGCAGAAACGTGGCTGATCGAAGCACTGCGGCTATGGGCGCGCAGCGGCGACATCCGGCCGGATTTTCTGATGACCAGCGGCAATCGCGGCATTTTCGACGACGAGGCCGCCGCGCTGGGCGCTCAGCTGCATTACCTGCCGTACAATCGCCGCAACCTGTCGGCCTTCATTCGTGCCTTCCGCGCCATCCTGCGCGATAACGCCTATGACGCGATCCACGATCATCAGGACTATACGGCGGGCTGGCACTTCCTTATGGGCGGGCGTCACTTGCCGCCCAGGCGCATCGTGCATGTGCACAACCCGTCCTATATCATCCAGACATACGGCACCACGGCGGCGCGCCGCGCCACCATCGCGGTGGGCAAGCACCTGATCGCCCGTTCCGCCACCCACATTGCCGGTACCTCGCGCCAGATCCTGACGGAGTTCGGTTTCGATGCGCCGATGTTCCGGAACATCCCGAAAGCGGCGCTGCATTGCGGGTTCGATACCGCCCGCTTCGTCGGTGATAGCAAAGCCGCAAAAACCGACCTGTGCCGGGAATTCGGCTGGCCGGATGGCGCGCCCATCATCCTGATGGCCGGACGCATGGATGAATCGCCGGACCTCGGCCATGTGCGCAATCACAAGAATACCGGCTTCGCGCTGGATGTGGTGATCGCCGCTATGAAGCGCGATCCCGGCATCCGCGCGATTTTCGCCGGCAAGAAGTCGCCGGCCCTGCCTGTGCTGGAAGCGCGGTTGGCCAAGGCAGGCCTGACAGACCGTATCGTTTTTGCGGGCGTGCGCACCGATATCGCCCATCTGATGCAGGGTTCCGACCTCAATCTGTTTCCGTCCCGCGGCGAGGGGCTGGGCATGGTGGCGGTCGAGGCCCAGTCGGCAGGTCTTTGCGTGCTGGCCTCCACCGCCGTGCCGCGCGAATGCCTGGTCATTCCCGGGCGGGTGGAATTTTGCGATATCGGCCAAGGGCCTGAGATCTGGGCGGATGAGGCTTTGCGCCTGATGCGCCTGTCGCGCGACCCGGACGAGGCCAACCGCCGCGTTGCCGCCTCGGCCTTCGCCATCGAAAACTCGGCCGCCGCGCTTGCCAATCTGTATCGCAACGGCTTACTGCCATCTTAAGGTGACTTAGATGCTTTCAAAAATCCGCGCCGCATTACGCGAGCCGATTCCGCTGCGTTTCCTGATCCTGCGCTGGCTCGACCGGCGCCTGGGCCTGTTCGCCTATCTGACCAGGCTCGAGCTGGGTTCGCTGGACTATGCCTGGTACGGCTATCCCATGCTGCATGCCGCCTGGCTGGCCAAAAAGCTGGGCCATACCCGCATCGCCGCGATCGAATTCGGGGTGGCGGGCGGCAACGGTCTTGTGGCGATGGAGCGTCACGCCGAGCGGGTGCGCAAGGAAACCGGGGTTGAAATCCTGGTTTATGGTTTCGATACCGGCACCGGCATG
>CANKIV010000091.1 GCA_947482125.1 Alphaproteobacteria bacterium | reverse complement strand
TATTTTGTTAAGGATCATTCCTCAGACTGACCCCGCTTAATAGGGTTAACAGTCATGACGCCATCCGCTGCCCGTCTTCTCGATGAAGCCATGCCCGCGCCGGTCCTGACGCCGACGCCGATCTTCAACCAGTTGCGCGATTTCTCGCAGCCCTGGATGGATCTGAACGACAAGGCGGTACTGGTCACCGGCGGCACCGGCCCTTTCGGCAAGCATTTCATCAAGACCGTGCTGGCCCAGTACAAGCCGCGCCGGCTGATCATCTTTTCCCGCGACGAACTCAAGCAGTTCGAGATGCAGCAGGATTTTCCGCAGGAAAAATATCCCTTCATCCGCTATTTCATCGGGGATGTGCGCGACCGCGACCGGCTCGAGCTGGCGCTGAACGGGGTGGACTATGTGGTCCATGCCGCCGCGATGAAACAGGTCACCACCGCCGAATACAATCCCTTTGAATGTATCCGCACCAATGTCTTCGGGGCGGAGAATGTCGTCACGGCGTCCTTGCGCGCCGGCGTCAAGCGCGTGGTCGCGCTCTCCACCGACAAGGCCGCCAACCCGATCAATCTGTACGGCGCCTCCAAGCTTGCCTCGGACAAGATCTTCGTCGCCGCCAACAACCTGGCCGGCGCCGACGGCACCCGTTTTTCGGTGGTGCGCTATGGCAACGTGTTCGGCAGCCGCGGCAGCGTGGTGCCCTTCTTCAACAAGCTGATCGCCGAAGGCGCCGACAGCCTGCCCATCACCGACGAGCGCATGACCCGTTTCTGGATCACGCTGACCCAGGGCGTCAATTTCGTGCTCTCGAGCATGGAGATGATGAAGGGCGGCGAAATCTATGTGCCCAAGATTCCCTCCACCACCATCCCGCAGCTCGCCACCCTGGTCAGCCCGGCCCACAAGCAGCATGTCATCGGCATCCGTCCGGGCGAGAAGCTGCACGAAACCATGGTCCCGGCCGACGACGCCCATTGCACCGTCGAACTGGATGACCGTTACGTGATCCTGCAGAGCTTCGCCAACCAGGCCCGCGACGCCTACCTCCATCGCGGCGGCAAGGCGGTGCCTGACGGCTTCAGCTATTCCAGCGACACCAATCCCGAACAGCTGGATTCGCGGGGCCTGCAGACCCTGTTGCAGATGGCCTATGCCTGACCGCGAAGGGGCGATCGACGTCCCGTTCCTGCCCTACGGCAAACAGGAAATCGCCGACGCCGATATCAAGGCGGTGGTCGAGGCGCTGTGCTCCGGCTGGCTGACCACCGGGCCGCGTGTTTCCGAATTCGAAAAGGCCTTTGCCGGTCATTGCGACGCCAAAGAGGGCGTCGCCGTCAATTCCGGCACGGCCGCCCTGCATTGCGCCATGCGCGCCATCGGTGTTGGCGCAGGCCAGGAAGTCATCGTCCCGGCCATCACCTTCGCCGCGTCCGCCAATGCGGCGGTCTATGAGGGCGCCACGCCGGTCTTCGCCGATGTGGAATCCGACACCTTGCTGATCGACCCGGCCTCGGTGGCGACGAAGATCACCACCCGCACCCGCGCCATTGTGGCGGTGGACTATGCCGGCCAGCCCGCCGATTACGACGCCTTGCGCGAACTGGCGAAAGATCGCGGCATCGCCATCATCGCCGATGCCTGCCATGCGCCGGGCGCTCTCTATAAGGGCCGCAAGACCGGCACTCTGGGCGATGTCTCGTGTTTTTCATTCCATCCCGTCAAGCATCTGACCACCTGCGAGGGCGGCATGGCGCTGACGGACGATGTGGCCATGGCCGCGCATATGCGAGTTTTCCGCAACCACGGCATTGCCAGCGACCATCGCAGCCGCGAGGCCGCGGGCGCGCACGCCTATGACATGGCGGAGCTGGGCTACAATTACCGCCTGCCGGATGTGCAGTGCGCGCTTGGCCTGGCGCAGCTAACGCGGCTGAGTTCCTGGGTGGCGGCGCGCCAGCGCATCGCCGCATTGTACGACGACGCCCTGGCCGGCATGGCGGAAGCAACCCCGCTCAAGACCCACAAGGACCGCACCAATGCGCATCACCTGTATGTGGTGAAGCTGGCCGAACATGTCGACCGCGACCGCGTCTTTGCCCGCCTGCGGGCCGAAGGCATCGGCGCCAATGTCCATTACGCGCCGGTGCATCTGCACTCCTATTACCAGAAGCGCGGCTACAAGCGTGGACTGGCGCCGGTGGCGGAAGCCGTCAGCAGGCAGGTCCTGACCCTGCCGATGTTCCCGGCCATGACTGAGGCCGATGTGAACCGCGTGGTGGCGGCCCTGCACCGCGCCGCGGTCTAGCGGCCGACAATCGCAAAGCGGAAACGCCGCGCGCCTTCGCGATAAGGTGCGGGTTTGCGGGTATCGTCCAGCTCCAGCGCCGACAGCATCAACTGGCAGAACAGTTTTCCGCCGGCCTGGCGGTGATTAAGCAACCCGATCAGCGGCGCTGTTTCGCGGTCGACCTCGACGCGCACCGTATGGTTCTTGTCGGCCAGCTCCAGCCAGCCTTCGGTAAGCCCCAAGGCGCAGGTGGCCGACACCAGAAAAGATACTGGCGCGCCATGCTCGACCATCTCGCCCGCCAGCGCGAAATCCTCCGCGCTCCCGCCATTGGTGGTGGAATAGGTGAGGCTGCTTTCGTCGAAGGCGCCGGGCAGCAGGGTGATATGGCCCAGCCGCAGCGAGCCGCGTCCCCAGTTCGGCCAGCGGAACTCCAGGTCGAAATCGATCCGGGACGCGCGCGCCTGGAAGGTCATGATCTTGATGATGGGGCCCAGTGCCGTGGCGATCTCGCCATGCACCGTGACGCTGCCGTCTTTGCCGTGCGCGATGTGGGTAGTTGCCCACTCCAGGTCGGTGACCTTGGGTTCGCCCGGCGCCTCGAACACGCAGTCGCCGGTATACCAGTCGGCCTGCAGGGCGATGTCGTCGAAAGTGCCGTGCGGCACCCCGCCGATCAGGGGTGTGAAATCGGGCGCGAAAGATGCGCTCTGAATGGCAAGGCCGCGTCGCCGGTCCAGCCGGGCGCGCACCATGGGCGTGGCGATGTCCAGATAGCGATCCTCGGCCTTCTCACCCTGCGCGGCGGGCAGGGGCGCGGTCGGCGTTGTGCCCAGGCGCGCTTCCATCGCGGACAGATCGCGACAATAGGCGTCCCAGCGCGACTGGGTGATATGGGTGCGAAAATCGCTGGCCCACAAGCGGCACAATTCCCGCCAGTCTGAATCCGGCGCATTCGTTTTTGTCAGTGCGCCATAGATGCGCTGGCAGGCGGCATTGATGGCGGTGTCGTCGCGCCCCGTAACCGCCCAGCGGGTGAGATTGTATTTGCGCTGCTTCTTGACCGGCACGGGATAGGCCGCAGTTTCCAGCCGCACGGGTTCGGCGTGTGGCGCGGCCCTATCCAGCGCCCCGGACGGCGAAAGCTGGCGCACGTCTTCCAACTTCGACAGTCCGGCGAAGGCGGCAAAAATGCGCTCCCATTCCGTAGCCCCCTGATTGCTTTCCTCGGTGCGGTAGCGTCCGGGCCGGAAACCGAAAATCTCCGCGTCGCTGGCATAGAGGCAATAGACGCGGGTCTCGCCGCCGTGCTGCTGGCCGACGAAGGCCAGATACTCCTCCAGCGAAATATCCTGATGCGCCAGCCGCTGCAGCTTCTGGAAGGCGACGGTGTTGGTCCACAGGATGGCGATGTCCCGGCCGTCGCTGCCTTTTGCCCGCCCCGGCGCATAGCGCAGGCTGGGTGGCCATTCGGGGTGATGATTGGCGACATTGTCCCAGTCCAGCAGCAGGGCGTCATAGCCGGCATCCAGATAGGCCTCGACCAGCCCGCCGGAATAGGCCTGTTCATTGACCAGCGCCACCCGCGGCTTGATGCCCAACATTTCCTGATAGGCGGCATGGCCAAGCCGCAGATTGGCCGCGATCATCCCGGCAGGCACCAGCGGCCCGATCATCTGGGCATAGCCCGAGCCGATCAGTTCGGCCTTGCCCGCCTTGATCAGGCCGCTCAGGCGCGCCAGCCAGGCGGGATCGCATTTGGCGATGGCCTGCAAGGTATAGGCGGTGGCTTCAATGCCGATGGGACCGTGGCGCTCGGCCAGGTCCAGCAGCGGCGCATAGCATTTCGCCACCACCTCACAGCGCTGCCCCTCCTCGATGGAAGAGAAAGCCAGGTTGAGATGAAACAGGGCGAAAAGGTTCAGCAATGGCAGGCTGCGCCGGATGGAATCACCGGGAACCGTGGCATAAAGCGCCTTGGTTTCACCAGCGCGAGGGGGTGAGGGCCAGTTCGTCGTCCAGCGCCAGCGCCGGCCAGTCCAGGCCGGGCAGGGGCTGCGCGGCGGCGGCCAATATCTCCGCCAGTTCGGCGGCCTGGGTCACGCCCACCAGCGCCACGTCGATCTCCGGGCGCGACAGCACAAAGCCCAGCGCCGCGGCCAGGGGGGTCGAACCGGCATCGGCGATCCTTTTCTTGATCGCGGCCAGTGCCGGCGCGGCAGGGCGCAGCTTCGGCGGCAAGGTGTCGAGAAACAGCAGCCCCTGCAGGAAAATGGAGCGGGCGTGAACCTCCACCTTCAGCGCCTTCAGCCGCGCCAGCGTACTGTCCCGGATCAGCCTCTGGTCCAGCATACTGACGGGCAGTTGCATCACGTCAGGGCGAAAACGTTGCGCCAGCGCGCTCGGGTCGTCGGCGACATAGACGGAAATGCCGACCTGTTTGAAGGTGCCATCTGTTTTGAGTTGCTGCAGGGCCGGCCACAAGGCGTCGTCCTGAAGGTCCGCCGCCGCATGCACCAGCAAGGTATCGGCCTTCAACGTCCGCGCCGACTGGCGCGCCCGCGCCACCACGGCGTCGATGCCGTTTTTGGCGCTGACGGTTTTGGTGACAATGCGAAAGGGCGCGGTGTCCTGACGCGCCAGCACGGCTTCGGCTTCGCCATAATTGGCGGCGGTGTCCAGCACCCGGATGCCGGACGCGGCGGCGCGAGCCAGGATGGCGCGTACCTCGTTCTGCGAGACCTGGCCGCGCGCATTGGATACGCCATAGGCCTGTCCGAACTGCACAGTGCCCAATCCGAGCTTCATTGCAGCAGTTGCTCCACATGTTCCGCTATCGCCAGCGAGGCGGTCAGCCCCGGCGACTCAATCCCGAACAGGTTGACCAGGCCGGACAGCCCGTGAACAGCCGGGCCGTCGATCCGGAAGTCGGCATTGGGCGCGCCGCGTCCCACCAGCTTGGGACGCACCCCCGCATAGTCGGGCGTCAGCATCTCCGCGCGCACCCTGGGCCACCAGCGCGCAATCAGCGGCGTGAACTTGGCGGTCACGCCCGGCGTCACGGCATAATCGAGGGCCGAGGGGCTGTTGAGGTTCAGCCATTCCACATCGGGTCCGAACCGCGCCCGTCCGCCCATGTCCAGGGTGACATGCACCCCCAGCCCGCCCGGTTCGGGTACAGGATAGACCAGATGGCGGAACGGGCTTTTGCCGGACAGCGCCGCATAGTTGCCCTTTGCCAGAAACAAGGGCGGGATCTCGGCCAGGCCTTCGATGCAATGGGCTATGCCTTGCGCCCACAACCCGCCGGCATTCACCAGCATGGCGGTGGAGAGGATGAGCTTCTCGCCGCCGCTCTGCACGGTCAGATGCCAGCGCTCGCCGCTGCGCCGCGCCCCGACCAGATGGGCGCCGCGCACCAGGTCCAGGTCGCCCAGCAGCGCCAGCATGTACTGATGGCTGTCGATGATGCCGGTGGAGGGTGACAGCAGGCCGGTATCGGCATGTACTTCGGGCTCCAGCGCAGCAATCTGGGCGCGGGCGAGAGGCGTGACCTCCACACCATTGTCGCTTGCTGCCCGGGCGATGGCGGCGATTTGCGGCTCCTGTCCGCCATGGCCCACGATCAGCTTGCCAATACGCCTGTGCGGCACGCCGTGCGTTTCGCAGAATTCGTAGAGCAGCGCCTTGCCGCGCGTGCAAAGCTTGGCCTTCAGGGAACCTTGCGGATAATAGATCCCGGCATGGATCACTTCGCTGTTGCGGGCGCTTGTTTCCATCCCGAAATGATCGTTCTTTTCCAGGATCACGACGTCGTGGCCGGCGCGCGCCATCTGGCGGGCGATGGCCAGTCCCACCACGCCCGCACCGATCACCGCGACATCCGCCTGCAAATCTCCCATGCCAGTTTCTTGCCCTGAAATCGCCCCGGTCGCAATCCGTCGCCTTGTGCTGGTGGCATTCTTGTGACGCTATGCGGCACATGTTCTTTCTGCTGTCCAAGATATTCTGGATGCTGGCGGCGCCCAGCAACATCCTGTTGCTGCTGGCGGCGGCGGCCGGCCTGTGTCTTTTGTTGCGCTTGCGGGTTGCGGCGCGCCGGCTGGGAATGGCGGCGGCGTTGCTCTTCGTGCTGATCGGAATTTTGCCGGTCCCGAATGTGATGCTGCGGGCCCTGGAGAATCAGTATCCACGCGTGGGCTGGCCCGCGCGCGTCGATGGCGTGCTGATCCTCAGCGGCGGCATGAATTTGGAAATGCTGCAGACGCGCGGCGTGCCGGCGATGGAATTGAGCAAGGGACGGCTGGTCGGTGGCTATGAGGTGGCCCGGCGTTATCCCGATGCCAAGGTTATCTTCTCGGGCGGTTCGGGCGCGTTGGGCGGCGCGGCCATGTCGGAAGCGGAAGGCTCGCGTTACGTCTTCGCCCAGATGGGGTTGGACAGCAAACGCCAGATCCTGGAACAGCGCTCGCGCAACACCTATGAGACTATCCTGTTCGCGCGCGAGATCGCGCGGCCCAGGCCCGGCGAAGTCTGGCTGCTGGCGACGACCGCCAGCCACATGCCCCGTGCCATGGGCGTGGCGCGCAAGCTGGGCTGGGTCATGCAGCCTTGGCCGACCGACTATATGACCACGCCCTCAGGCATTTCGGGCTATTTTCAGTATCCGGTCAACCTGGCGCGCATCGACATGGCGATGCACGAATGGCTGGGGCTTCTGGTCTACTGGCTTGACGGAAAATCCTCCGAACCTTAGGCGGTTCCGCAACCGAACAGGTTTGTCCAGCATGCGTTTGCCCGCATGGTGCACCCCGAAAAAACGCGGCAATCTCCGCTTTTCACTAGTTAGCACCGTATTAATTTCTATGCCGGAGACTGCCGCGAAGAGCATTCAGGCCGGAAATTCACAGGCGTGAATCGGCACCTTGTGCGGCAAGGCCGTCGAAAGGCAATTTCGAATGAAGCTTTCCGTCGTTATCCCCTGCTACAACGAAAAGGGCACCATCCGCGAAATCGTCGCGGCCGTGAAAAATGCGCCGTTTGAGGACAAGGAAATCATCATTGTGGATGATTGCTCTTCTGACGGCACCCGCGCCATTCTCGAACAGGAGATCGAGGCGCAGGTCGCCAAGGTTCTGTATCACACCGTTAACCTGGGTAAGGGGGCGGCGTTGAGAACCGGGCTGAAAGCCGCCACGGGCGATATCGTGCTGATTCAAGATGCGGATCTTGAGTACAATCCAAAAGAATATGCGGATCTGGTGCGTCCCATCATCGATGGACTGGCCGACGTTGTTTACGGTTCGCGGTTTCAGGGTGGCCGGCCGCACCGGGTCCTGTATTTCTGGCATAGCGTAGGCAACCAGTTTCTGACGCTCGTATCCAACATGCTCAGCAACTTGAATCTCACGGACATGGAAACCTGCTATAAGGCCTTCCGCCGGGAAATTATCCAGAGCATCACGATTCAAGAAAACCGGTTTGGATTTGAACCGGAGATTACGGCCAAGGTCGCCAAGCTTCACTGCCGCATCTTTGAGGTCGGAATTTCCTATTCGGGCCGCACCTATGCCGAAGGCAAGAAGATAAACTGGAAAGACGGGGTGCGCGCCCTGTATTGCATTTTCAAGTACAATCTCTTTCACACGCCACAAGCGTCTACCGGGCTTGCGGCGCCGTGAGCATTTCGTCCGTCGCCGACAAGTATGGGCTTGGATTTCTGGCTTACGGGGCGGTTTCAGGCGTCAGCGCGCTGTCGGAGTGGGGAAGCTTCTTTCTGTTGCTTCCGGTGCTGGGACTGATTGGTGCGGCGGCGCTCAGTTTCCTTGTGGCAACCACAATCAATTTCCTTCTGTGCCGAAGGCTGGCCTTCCGGTCCGTGCGCCCGGCGCATTCAGAGTTCATGCTGGTAATGACTATGAGCGCAATCGCATTCGCGGCGAATTTTCTGTGCTTCTTCGGGCTTTACTGGAGCTTGACGGCAAGCATGCCCGTGGCCAAAGTTGCCGGAACCTTCGCCGGATTTGGGTTCAACTATCTCGTGAGGCAGTTTTTCATTTTCTCGCGTATACCGTTCTACGAGCCGCTCTCTGTTTTCTTTCACTTTCGTCAAGCCAAGGGCGGAGCCTCTGCGTCAGGCCCGATCCGTGGCTGATTGGTTCGATGCGCCCTATGACGGTTCCTGCTGAACAAGCGTATTCTGGTGTTCGCATTCTGGAAGCGATGCGCAGTGGCACGCGTTATGGCGATGCTGTTTTCGACCAGATATTGAAAGCGATGCCGGCCGGCACGTCCTCCATTCTGGATTTCGGGGCGGGCTCGGGTTTTTTTGTGGAAAAATTCAAGGCGGCGGGCATCAAGGTCGATGCTGTCGAGCAAGATGCGGCGCTGCAGGGGGTGCTTCGGCCGTTGGCGCGAAATGTCTGGCCCGACATTGCCGACGTTCCGGACGAATGGTTCGATTTCGCCTACACTGTCAATGTTCTGGAACACATCGTCGATCTGGATGGTGCCTGCGCGCAGTTGTTGCGAAAGTTGAAGCCGGGCGCGAAACTGTTTGTGTTCGTGCCGGCGCACGAGATTCTCTGGACAAGCCTGGATGATGAGGTCGGCCATGTGCGGCGGTTCGATCGCCGCTCGCTCCGGGACGCGCTGCTGCGGGCCGGGTTTCAGGTGGAGCATGTCCGGCATTTCGATTTTCTGGGTTTTCCCGCTGCCCTCGGCGTGCGCCTGCTGGAGAGGTTGAATCTCTTTTCG
>CANKIV010000090.1 GCA_947482125.1 Alphaproteobacteria bacterium | reverse complement strand
GTCGGCCACGATGGTGGTGTAGATGGGGTCCACCATGATGTAGCTCTTGGACTGGGTGGTTTTGTGCTCTGGCGCTTTTTGCGCTTTCTCGCCATGCTCCGCGGCCTGACCCGGCAAGCCGGTCAGGGCAACAAACACCAAAGCGATAAGCGGTGCGCGCATCATGCCCGCCAGTAAGCGCGCCGATTGGTAAATCGAATTTTAACGCGAGGCCCAAAATGACCAGACAGGGTTTGATGACTTCCACTTTTGTCGGCACTTTTGCCGCGGTTTTGCTGGCCGTGGGCGGCGCTTCTGCGGCCGACCAGCCGGGCCAGAAGTTCCAGATTTCCCCCGCCAGCCTTGCCAAGCCTTACGCCACCAAGGGGGTGGGCAACGCGCCGGACGAGATTTCGCGGCCCCCCAATGCCCAGCCGCAGGTGCCCAAGGGCTTTGCCGTCTCCATCTTCGCGGAGGGACTCAGCAATGCCCGCTGGATGACGGTCGCCCCCAATGGCGATGTTTTCCTGGCCGAGCCATCCTCCAACAAGGTCACCCTGCTGCGTGACAGCAAGGGTGCGGGCCGCGCGGACCAGCGCTTCACCTTCATCGGCGGATTGGCGCGTCCGCACGGCCTGGCCCTGCACAATGGCTATCTCTATGTCGGCGACACGATGGGCATCTGGCGCGTGCCCTACAAGGACGGCCAGACCAGGGCGGATGTCCGGGCGGAAAAAGTCACCAGCAAGGTTTCGAACCTGGCGCCCAGCAACGGTCACTGGACCCGCAATATCGCTTTCGGTCCGGACGGCGGGCTCTATCTGGCGCTGGGCAGCAAGGAGAATGTCTCCGACTTCAAGCCCGGCGCGCAGGTGTTCAAGATCAATGCCGACGGCTCCATGAGCGAATTCGCCAGCGGCATCCGCAATCCGGTCGGCATCGCCTTCCAGCCCGGTACCAACAATCTGTTTGTCGTCACCAATGAGCGCGACATGCTGGGTGACGCGCTGCCGCCCGATTACCTGACCAGCGTCAGGCCGGGCGGGTTCTATGGCTATCCTTACGCCTATATCGGCAAGAATCCCGATCCGACCTGGGGCGCGCGTGATCCGGGCGGCAAGATCGCTTCGACCATCACGCCGGATGTCCTGTTCCAGGCCCATAGCGCGCCGTTGGGGCTTGCCTTCTACACCGGCTCCAGCTTTCCGGCGGAGTATCGGGGCAATGCCTTCGTCGCCCTGCACGGCTCGTGGAACGCGGGTAATCCCACCGGCTACAAGGTGGTGCGGGTCAGGTTCGAGAACGGCAAGCCGGTCAATGCGTACGAGAATTTCGCCACCGGGTTCTGGAACGGCATGGACAGACCGGGCGAACCCGCCCGTGTATGGGGCCGTCCGGCGGGACTGGCGGTGGCCAAGGATGGCAGCCTGCTGATCGCCGACGATGCGGGGAATGTGGTGTGGCGGGTGGTCTATACCGGGAAGTGACGCGTGAGAGGTCGGTTCGGAACAACCATCCCGAAAGGATGGTGGAGCTGAGCGGGTGAGGACCGGCGCGCCGAAGGCGCGCGAGCATGCCCGGCGGACATGCGAGAGGGACGAACGCCCGAGCCGAGAGGCGAGGGCCGGCAGAACCGCTGACCTCCTCATTGCGAACGGTGAGGGCGGCGGCCAAGCCGCCCGAACGCCGAGCGTCACCCCGGAAGGGGTGATGCGAAGGCCGGGGCGCGGGTGAAAGGTCGGTTCGGTGCCCCATCCTGAGAAAGGATGGTGGAGCTGAGCGGAATCGAACCGCTGACCTCCTCATTGCGAACGAGGCGCTCTCCCAACTGAGCTACAGCCCCGAACCGGTCGCCCGAATGCTGCGGGCAAGGCGGGGTTTGTAGGGATCAGGGCTTTCCCCTGTCAAGCCAGCCCGGATTTTCGGGCTTTTCGGACCAAGTTCCGCCCGTTACAAGGTGAACCATGCTGAACCCCATCGCCTACCTGATCTACGAGATTCTCGGCATCTATACGTGGGTGCTGATTGCGACAGTGATCGTAAGTTGGCTGACCGCCTTCAACGTCATCAATGTCCATAACAATTTCGTGCGCACCCTGCTGCGCGTCCTGCTGGCGCTGACCGAGCCGCTACTGCGCCCCATTCGTAACATCCTTCCTGCAATGGGCGGATTGGACCTGTCGCCCATCGTGCTGTTCCTGATCATTGGGCTTATAAAATATACGATGCTATGGCCCCCGGTTCTTGCGACCGGCTGGTGACGCATGACCGGCACGGTTATTGACGGCAAGGCCACCGCCGCCAGGCTGCGCGACAAGATCGCCGCCTACACCGCCGATCTCAAAGCCAAGCACAATCTGCAGCCGGGTCTGGCCACCGTCCTGGTCGGCAAGGATCCGGCCTCGGAAGTCTATGTCCGCAACAAGCGCAAGACGGCTGAGGCAATCGGCTTCAAGTCGGTGCATGTCGAGCTGCCCGCCGATGTGGCGCAGGAAGAATTGGTGAAGCAGGTGAAGGCGCTGTGTGCCGACAAGACAGTGCATGGCATTCTGGTGCAATTGCCGCTGCCGGGGCATCTGGACGAAGCCGCGGTGCTCGACGCGCTCGATCCCGCCAAGGATGTCGACGCCCTGACCCCGACCAATGCCGGGCTGCTGTTGTCGGGACGCGCCCATCTCGTCTCCTGCACCCCCGCCGGCGTGATGCTGCTGCTGAAGGAATATGCCGGCGACATCGCGGGCAAAGAGGCGCTGGTGATCGGCCGTTCGCTGTTGTTCGGCAAACCGGCGGCGCAATTGCTGCTGGCCGCGAATTGCACTGTGACCATGGCGCATTCGCGCTCCAGGGATTTGCCGGCGCTGGCGCGGCGCGCCGACATACTGGTGGCGGCCATCGGCAAGCCCGAATTCGTCAAGGCCGACTGGGTCAAGCCCGGCGCGGTGGTGATCGATGTCGGCATCAACCGCGTCGAGGCGGGCGAGGGAAAGTACAAGCTGGTCGGTGATGTGGACTATGACGCGGCGAAAGAGGTCGCGGGCGCCATCACTCCTGTGCCCGGCGGCGTCGGCGCCATGACCATTGTCTGCCTGATGCACAACACGCTGATCGCGGCCTGCGCGCAGAAAAATTTGCCGCTTCCCAAAGCACTCTAGATTTTCGACTTCAGATCTTTCGCCAGATCGTCGGGCGAAATCGCGTCGGTGTAGAAGCTGACGGTCTTGCCGTCGGGGCCCACCAGATACATCACGTTGGAATGGTCCACGCCGTAACCGGCGTCCTTGCCCTGCGATCCTTCCAGCGGCCGCTTGACGGCATAGACGCGGAATTTCTTTTCGACATCCTTTATCTGCGCCGCGCTGCCGGTCAGGCCCACGAAATTCGGCCCGAAGGCTTTCATGTAGTCGGCCAGCACCTTGGGCGTGTCGCGTTCCGGATCGATGGTGATGAAGACCGGCACCACCCGCTTGGCGTCACCGCCCAGCTTGCCCAGCGCCTCGGCCATGACCGCAAGGGTGGTGGGACAGACATCGGGACAGAAGGTGAAGCCGAAATAGATCAGCATGTAGCGGCCGCGAAAATCCGCATCGCCGCGCGGCTTGCCGGTGTGGTCGATCAGGCGGAACGGTCCGCCCACATCCATCTTGCCGGTCGAGACCACGCGGCCCAGCTGGGGCACTTGCGCGCTCTGGTACCACAGCAGGCCTCCCGCCAGCGCGGCCACCAGCAGCAGATAGGGGATCAGGGCTTGCCTGTTGCGCAGCATGCTTTTTCCTCTGGCCTTGCCATGCTCTAATCCGGATCGTCCTTTCAGGGAAGCATCCATTGGCGCGCAAGGAAATGACCCGGGGCTTCGCCCAAGGCGCGGGCGCCGGCGGCCGGGTCCGGCTGCGCACTCTGTCCAACCTGCGCTGGCTGGCGGTGGCTGGCCAGTCGGTGGCGCTGTTCCTGGTCTATTTCGCACTGGGCTATCCGCTTCCCATCGTATATTGCGCCGTCGCCATCGCGGTCAGCGCCGCCCTCAACATCGTGCTGGCGCTGCGCTACCCGCCCACCCATCGCCTGACCAACCGCGAAGCGACCTACTATCTGGCCTTCGACGTGCTGCAACTGGCGGCGCTTCTGTATCTCACCGGCGGCATCGCCAATCCCTTCGCCCTGATGTTCGTGGGGCCGGTGGTGATCGCCGCCGCCACCCTCAATCTGGGCAATGTGCTGATCCTGGCCTTCATCGCCTTTGCCTCGGTGTCGCTGATCGCCGTCGAGCATCGTCCGCTGCCCTGGCCGACCGGCGATATCCTGATGCTGCCGCAGCTTTACCAGGCCGGCATCTGGACGGCGCTGGTGATCGGCATCGGCTTCACCTCGGTCTATGCCTGGCGTATCGCATCGGAGTCGGCACGCATGTCGGCGGGCCTGGCCGCCACCCAGCTGGCCTTGTCGCGCGAGCATCGCCTGGCGGCGCTGGGCGCGCTGGCCACGGCGGCGGCGCATGAGCTGGGCACGCCGCTCGGCACCATCGCGGTGGTGGCGCGCGAACTGGAACGGGCGCTGCCCGAAAATTCCACCGAGATCGAAGATGTGCGCCTGCTGCGCGCCCAGGCCGAACGCTGCCGCGCCATCATCGCCCGCCTCGCCAATCCCGAAGAGGCGCTGCTGGGCGCCACCGCGCGCTTGCCGTTGGGGGCGCTGCTGGACGACATCGCCGCGCCCCATCGCGGCGAAGACCTGGAAATCCGCGTCACCATCACCCCGCCCCCCGCAGGGTCGAAGGGCGAAGGGCCGGCGCCGCAAGTCTGGCGCGCGCCGGAACTTCTGCACGGGCTGGGGAACATCATCGAGAATGCCGCCGACTTCGCCCATTCCCTGGTGGATGTCCGCGCCAGCTGGGACGAGCAGTATCTGCGCATCGCGGTGACCGATGACGGCCCCGGCTTTGCACCCGAAATCTTCGAGGCGCTGGGCGAGCCCTACATCACCTCGCGCCCCGGCCATCATGCGCTGGCGGAAAACGAGCTGGGGCCGCAAGGGGCGCTGGACGAGCATGAAGGCATGGGATTGGGCTTCTTCATCGCCAAGATCCTGCTGGAACAGACCGGGGGCGTGGTTAAGGCGGACAACCCGCCAGGCGGCGGGGCGCAGGTTTCAGTGCGCTGGCTCCGGGGCGTGATCGATGGCCCCCAGCCCCCGGCGCAAACCGAGGCTCAAGCCTGATATTGGGCCTAAGTATTTGACGCAATATCAAAAGGGTACTAAAGCGCGGCCCGTCGGCCTTATAGTGGCCCGAGAAAGACCATGAACGCTCCCGAAGACAAGACCTTGCTGCTGGTGGAAGACGATCGCCCCCTGCGCGAGCGTTTGGCCCGGGCGCTGGAAACCCGCGGCTTCATCGTCACCCAGGCGGAATCGGTGGCCGAGGGCAAGGCCCACGCCAAGGATGCGCCGCCGGCCTATGCGGTGGTGGATCTCAAGCTGGATGACGGCAACGGGCTGGATGTGGTGGAGACCCTGCACACCACCCGTCCCGACAGCCGCGTGGTGGTGCTGACGGGCTTCGGCAATATCGCCACCGCCGTCGCCGCCGTGAAATACGGCGCCATCGATTACCTGCCCAAGCCCGCCGATGCCGACGACATCCTGGCGGCGCTGCTGGCGGTGCCGGGCTCCAAGCCCAAGCCGCCGGAAAACCCCATGTCGGCCGACCGGGTGCGCTGGGAACATATCCAGCGCGTCTATGAACTGTGCGGCCACAATGTTTCGGAGACGGCGCGCCGCCTGAATATGCACCGGCGTACGCTGCAGAGAATTCTGGCGAAACGTTCGCCGCGCTAGGCGTTCGCCGCCGCAACCGTCTGGCGCCGGCCCGTGCCGCGCATCGCCCACAATCCCGGCGCGTATTTCACCATGGCAAGCGACAGCAGCATCGTGGCCGCGCCCGCGATCATGTCCATCAGGTAATGGCCGCCGAAAAACGGCACCGCCAGCAGCATCACCAGATTGACGCCCGCCATCGCCCATCCGGCGGGACCGGTGCCGCGGAAGGCCCAGACATAGGCCAGCGCCATGGCCGTGTGGAAGGATGGAAAGCTCACCACGCCGGTCATGCCCGACAAGGCGAAGGTCAGGTCGCGGCCGCTGAGGATATGTTCCATCACCGGCACGAAGCCATTATGGGTTTCGATATTGAAGAACTTGGACGGGCCCAGCGCCGGGAACAGCAAGGTGCCGAGGCAGGCGAACAGTGCGCACAGGCCGAACAGCCAGAACATGTCGCGCATGCGCTGCTTGCGGTCCATCAGCGCCAGCAGCACGCAGAAATACAGGCCCTGATAAACCAGGCTGCCATAGGCAAAGCCCAGAACGCTTTTCAACCCGGGATGGGCACTGAGAAACTGGTAGCCGGCCAGCCAGTCAAAACCCAGGGCGCGGTCCATGGCCATCAGCCGCGCATCCACCAGCGGGCCGGACGAGGCCAGGCAGAGATAGGACAGGACGCAGATCGCGGTAGTGGCCGTCAAAGTCAGTGAGAAATATTCCGCCATCAGCCCGCCCTTGCGCAGCCGCATGGCGCGCAGGCCCCAGCACGCGCCCAATCCCAGGCCCAGAACCAGAAAGTCGTCGCGGGTTATCGTAAACGTGACCGGGATGCGGGCGGCCCACAGGACATCGAGCAGGACGAGCGCCGTCACCGCGCACCATTCTGGCACAAATTCACTGCTCAGCCCGTGTTTCAGCCCGTTCATGGGCCAGGCATTGCAAGCCCGTCACCAGAAACTCAGCGTTTAACCGTCTTTGCAGATTTTTTGACGGTTTTCTTCTTTGCCACCTTGGGCGCACGCTTGATCGGCTTCATCGCCGCCAGCTGCGCGGCCCGGCCCAGCAGCAATTCCTTCAGCACGGTTTTGTTCAGCGCCGACAGGCGCACGAGCACGAAGGGAAACTTGCGGTAATGGTCGGTGATGTAGAAAAGCCTGGGCTCGGCCTCCAGCATCATGTCGCGCATTTCCATTGAGCCGACCTGCAGCGTGACCGCATCTTCCTTGTGATGGGTCTTGGCCAGGAAGCGGTCATGGATGAAGACCGAGGGCTGGTTGAACCACGGCCGCTCATCGGTGCCGGGGATTGCCAACATGATCTTGCGCGCTTCGGCTTTACTCAACATCGGGAATCACCAGGTTGGGATTTTGCGCGCGCTCGATGGCGTCCAGGTTGCGCGACAGGCGTTCGGCGGCGCAGCGCGCGAAGCTGATGGTGACCGCCTTGCGGCGGCTGGCGTGCAGCGTTTGCGCCTCGGCTTCCTTGACGATGGCGCCGCCATAGCGGTCGGCCACGATCAGCCCGGTCTGGTGCGGCACATGCTCGTCGGGAAAATCCGGCGGAATGGCGAAATAGAACAGGTCGCAGTAATCCAGATATTCCGGCCACTTGGTGTCGCCGCGCAGGTCGGCTAGCGCCACCTTGATCTCCACCCCCAGCATCTCGCCGCCCGGGCCGATGGCGGCGACATCCAGCCGCCGGCCGTTGGGCAGGGTGAATTCCAGGATGGGCGAATAGCCTTCGGTCAAAAGAAGGCGGCTCACCCCGCGTGCCACTTCCAGCGCGGTGGAGGAACTGATCATGCGATCAGTTTAGTTACAGACTGCCTTTTGAGGAAGGCGATGCGCCATCCAGCCGCTCATCCGGGGCGATTGCCTGCCTCAGTGCGCGCGCCAGACCCTTGAAGCAGGTCTCGACAATGTGATGGCTGTTTTCGGCGTAGAGATTTTCGATGTGCAGGCACGCCCCGGCATTCTGGGCGAAGGCCTGGAACCATTCCTTGAACAGTTCGGTGTCCATTTCGCCCAGCTTGGGTTTGGGGATGGTCACCTTCCAGATCAGGTAAGGCCGGTTGGACAGGTCCAGCGCCACGCGGGTCAGCGCCTCATCCATCGGGATCAGGGCGGAGCCGAAACGGGTGATGCCGGCAAAATCGCCCAACGCCTGTTTCACCGCCTGGCCGATGACAATGGCGGTGTCCTCGGTGGTGTGGTGATAGTCGACATGCAGGTCGCCGGTGGCGCGCACCTTCAGGTCGATCATGGAATGGCGCGCGAAGCTTTCCAGCATGTGGTCCAGGAAACCGATGCCGGTATCGATGTCGCTGTCGCCGGTGCCGTCCAGGTCGAGGGAGACGGCGATCTCGGTCTCGCGGGTCTTGCGTTCGACGGTGGCGGTGCGCATGGCGAATTCCCAGGGTTTGCGGCTGTATAGCACGTGTTCCGGGGTGGGGAATCCCCTGCGACGCCAGAGGATATGTCATTTTTGGCATATCCTGTTGACCCCCCTGCCAAACCCTGTAAAGAGAGGCCCGCTTCAAAAAGTTAAAGGGCATCCATGGCGCGCTCCGACTATCTGTTCACTTCCGAAAGCGTTTCCGAAGGTCATCCCGACAAGGTGAGCGACCGCATCTCGGACGAGGTGGTGGACCTGTTCTTCCGCGAAGGTCCCAAGGAAGGCATGAGCCCCTGGGATATTCGCGCCGCCTGCGAAACCCTTTGCACCACCAACCGCGTCATCATCGCCGGCGAGACCCGCGGTCCCAAGTCGGTTGGGCCGAAGGAAGTCGAAGCCGTGGCGCGCGCCGCCATCAAGGATATCGGTTACGAGCAGGAAGGCTTCCATTGGGAAAAGGCCCAGGTCGAAGTCTTGCTGCACGCCCAGTCGGCGCACATCGCCCAGGGCGTGGATGCGAGCGGCAACAAGGATGAAGGCGCGGGCGACCAGGGCATCATGTTCGGCTATGCCTGCCGCGAAACCCCGGCCCTGATGCCGGCGCCGCTGTTCTACAGCCACAAGATCCTGGAATTGCTGGCCAAGGTTCGCCATTCCGGCAAGGAGCCGACCCTGCTGCCCGACGCCAAGTCGCAGGTCACGCTGCGCTATGTCGGCGGCAAGCCGGTGGAAGCGACCCAGATCGTGCTCTCCACCCAGCATGCGCTGGAATCCCAGACCAGCGCCGACATCCGCAAGATCGTCGAACCCTATATCCGTCAGGCTCTCCCTGCGGAATGGATCAACGAAAAGACCGTGTGGCACATCAATCCCACCGGCTCCTTCGTGATCGGCGGT
>CANKIV010000089.1 GCA_947482125.1 Alphaproteobacteria bacterium | reverse complement strand
CGACGGCAAGCATCTGCTGGTGGTGCTGGCCAATGGCGCCGCCTACGTCAAAACCGATCCCAGTTACGGCAAGGTGCGCGGCATTTTGAAGATTTTCGCTGTGGGTCCGGGCACATTGAAGGAAGTGGCGCAGAGCGCCAGTTGTCACTGGAACCAGGGCGCGACCTGGAGCGATGACGGCAAACTGGTCCTGGCGCAATGCGCCAGCGAACGGACCATCGAAGTCTATCGCTTCGACGGCAAAAGCCTGACGCGCGACGATGCCGCCACCATCGCTTTTGAATCCCGCCCCGGCTCCATCGCCACCCGGCTCAGCCGGTAAGGAGACAGCATGCGCCTTGCGCTGACCTTGTCCGCCCTGCTGCTGGCGGCGCCCGCAGCGGCGCAGCAGATCGTGCCCACCGCGCCGCATCCGGCGGACAGCAGGCCCAATGATCCGTCCGTGCCCGACGCCTATGCGCTGAGCGGCCAGTTCGAGCGCATCGTGGTGATGCGCATGAAGTTCAAGACCGACCTGCTGGCCGGGCTGCAGGCCATGACGAAGAAGGAAGGCATCAGGAACGGCGTGATCCTGTCCGGCGTCGGTTCGCTGCGCGGCTATCATGTCCATCAGGTGCACAACCGCGATTTCCCCACCATCAACATCTTCACCAACAGGCCCGACACGCCCGCCGACTTGGTGGGGATGAACGGCTATATCGTGAACGGCGTGGTGCATGCCCACATGACGCTGGGAACGGGCGACAGGGCGATTGCCGGCCATCTGGAGCCGGGCACCGAAGTCTTCACCTATGTCATCGTCACCGTCGGCGTAATGAACGGCACCGACCTGGGCAAGGTGGACGACAAGACCTATCGATAGCGGAGCGTAAGGGGTGAAGCGGCGGACCTTGTTGCAGGCGGGCGTCTTGTCGCCCCTGCTGATGGGCGTGCCTCGCGCTTTGGCGCAAACCGGAAAAGGCATCACCGGCAAGGTCGCCATGCATAACGGGCGGGCGACGCTGTTCGTGAACGATCGTCCCGTCTATCCCATGATCTATTCCCTGACCGACACGCCGGGCGGGCGCTGGACCTGGGAAGAAATTCCCCGCGAGAATATCGAGAACTTCACCCAGGCCGGCATCTCGCTGCTGCAAGTCGATATCTGGCTGGAATATATCTGGACCGCCGATGGCAGGATGGACATGGAGCTGGTCACGCGCCAGATCCGCGGCGCGCTGGCCGTCAATCCCGATGCCGCCATCGCCATCCGCCTGCATGTCAATGCGCCGGCCTGGTGGAACGCCGCCAACCCGGACGAGATCACCCGCTATGCCGACGGCCCGGTGGCCGACATTCCCATGCGCGGGCTGCACCGCCTGCTGGAAAACGACCTGGAGCGCACGCCGCGCGCCAGCATGGCCTCGCTGAAATGGCGCCAGGAGGCCGGCGACAAGCTGCGCGAATTTTGTCAGCGGCTGGCGCCCACGCCGGAAGGCCAGCGCGTCTATTCCATCCACCCGTGCAGCGGCGTCTATCACGAATGGCACTATTGGGGCTTCATCGAGCATGATCCCGATACCGGCATCCGCATGACGGAATTCTTCCGCCAGTGGCTGGCCGGGAAGTACAAGACCGATGCCGCGCTGCGGGCGGCCTGGGCCAATCCGTCCGTGCGCCTTTCCACCGCCGCCGTGCCCGGCGTGGCGGAGCGGCGCGCGATTTCCGATGGCCTGTTCCGCGATCCCACAAAAGAACGCCAGGTCAGCGATTATTTCGAATGCCAGCATTTGACGGTGGCCGATTCCATCATCCATTTCTGCCGTACCGCCAAGGAAAGCTGGAACCGCCCGCTGGTGACCGGCGTCTTCTATGGCTATTTCTTCGTGCTGTTCGGGCGGCCGCAGACCGGCGGGCACCTGGCGTTGCAGAAGGTACTGGAATCGCCCTGGGTGGATTATCTCAGCGCCCCGCTCGCCTATGGCAAGCCCTTCCGCGATGTCGGCGGCTCGGGCCAGCCGCGCGGCCTGCCCGAATCCCTGCGCCTGCACGGCAAGCTGCTGCTGGACGAAATGGACCAGGAGCCGCCCAGCTTCGGCAAGGAAGGCAAGGCGAAGGACGCGCTGCTGGGCGACAGCGTCGCCACCCTGCGCCGCAACCTCGCCCAGGCCCACAGCCAGGGCCACGGTCTGTGGTTCTACGATTTCGGACCGGGGCGGGCGAGCAAGGGCTGGTGGGACGAGGGCACGCTGATGAAGGAGGTCGCAAACATGCGTGCGCTCTTCGGGCGCTATTACGACAAGCCGTACGTGCCCCAGGCCGATGTCGCGCTGGTCTATGACACGGCTTCTTTCTATCACACCGCCGCCTATGGCGATCAGGACCCGGTGATCGGGCCCCAGCTTGTGAATCTGCTGCCCATCCACGCCTATCGCAGCGGCGCCGCGATCGACATCTTCCATCTGGGCGACCTCGGCCGCGCGCAATGGGGCCGCTACAAATGCGTGGTCTTCGCCAACTGCTTCCTGCTGACGCCGGCGCAAAAGGACATCATCCGCCGCAAAGTGGCGCGCGATGGCCGCCACATCGTCTGGCTGGTGGCGCCCGGCTACAATGACGGCGCCAAACTGGATCCGGCCATGATCCGCGACGTCACCGGCATGGCCCTCGCGCGCCATGAACTGGCCGCTCCGCCCCAGGCCACCATCACCGTGCCGGGGGTTGGCGCAAAACTGCAGGTGGCCAAAAGCTTCAGCCCCTTCTTCACCGTGAATGACCCGGCCGCCACATCGCTGGGCACGCTGGACGGCTCCGGCGCGACCGTCTTCGCCCGCAAGCGCCAGCCCGGCCACACCAGCTGGTTCAGCAGCCTGCCGCCGTTGGACGACGCCTTGCTGGGTCACATCTTCCAGCAATCCGGCGCGCACATGTATGCGCCGCCCGGCGACGTGATCCATGCCGGCGGCGGCATCGTGTGCATCCACACCGTTACGGGTGGAGAGCGCGAGCTCGTGCTGAAGAATGGCAAGCGGCTGCGCGTATCACTGCCGCCGCGGTCCACCGAAATCTTGGACGCCGGGAACGGCGCAGTTCTGATAGGCTGACGCGCATGACCAAAACCAACCCATCGATATTTGCCGTCCTCTTGATCGTCGCCATGGCGGCCCCTGGCGCGAGCCAGGCTGATGCTGGTGCGGGCAAGTCTTCGCCCGCGCCGAAATCGGGAGACGGCATCGTTTACAATGCGGGCGGCTGTCCGGCGGGGCAGGTACGGCAGTATCCCGATGGCGGCGCCGGACCGGGATCGGATTGCGGCACCTTCAAGTTCGACGCCGCCGTGATCGCCTATGTGCATGCCCAGCCCAAACACAACCTGCATTGGGTCTGTGCCGTTCCGTTCGCGTCGTGTGACGACGGCGGGGCCAGCCGGACGATGGAAATTTATGATTGAGCGTGGGGTTTATTTATTCTGACCCTGGCGCAGCCTTGCTTCAGGCTGGCGCCCCTGGACCCGATTTGCGGAAAATTTCCCAGCTGACCATGAATATGGCCGCAACCAGCGGACCCACGACAAAGCCGTTCAAGCCCATGATTTCGATCCCGCCCAGTGTCGAGATCAACACGACGTAATCAGGCAGCTTGGTGGATTTGCCGACCAGGAATGGGCGCAGCAGGTTGTCCACCAGCCCGATCACCACCACGCCATACGCGATCAGGAAAATTCCCTGCCAGATGCTTCCCGTGGCCAGCAGATAGATGGCAACCGGCGCCCACACTAGGCCTGCGCCTATGGCGGGAAGCAGCGACAGGAACGCCATCACGACAGTCCATAGCAGCGGCGCCGGGATGCCGAGAAACCAGAAGGCCAGGCCGCCCAGGATGCCCTGAAGGACAGCAACGGCAATGCCGCCTTTCACGGTGGCCCGTAGCACCAGCGCCATCCGGTTCAACAGAAGGGTCTTTTGTTCGGTCCGGAGCGGGACGTCCTGTTTGATCCGCGCCAGCAGCGCTGTTCCATCGCGCAGCAGGAAAAACAGCAGGTAGAGCATGACGCCCACGCCGAGGATGAAATCAAAGGCGCTGAGCCCGATGCTAAGGGTTCTGGTGGCGATCATTTGGCTTGCCTGCTCCAGCGTGGTGGACAGTTTCGCTTTTGCCGCCGTCAGGTCCGTCAGCCCGAAATGATCCAGTATGTCTCGCGCCCATGCCGGCAGGGCGT
Source organism: Alphaproteobacteria bacterium (assembly GCA_947482125.1). Lineage (GTDB taxonomy): Bacteria > Pseudomonadota > Alphaproteobacteria > Micropepsales > Micropepsaceae > Rhizomicrobium. The sequence goes on along the minus strand of CANKIV010000089.1, from coordinate 5,000 downwards.
CCAGAATGCGCTGGAGATAGAGCGCGAAATCGATTTCCCCCGAGCTTACCCGGCCGTAGAGGCCCGTTGCCTGCTGTCCCAGCGAGGCGCTGATCACCAGCAAGGGTACGATGACAATGGCGATAACCAGCAGCACAATCATCGCGGCGGCGAGGTTGTGCCGCTTCCCCATCGCGCGGCGCAGGCGCAGATACAGCGGGTTGAACAGGATCGCGATCACCACGCCCCACAGGATCGTCCCGTAAAACGGCTTGAGAACCCAGGCGAAGGCGATTGTTGCCGCGACAACCAGCAGCACAAAAACGCGGTCTTCGATCTTTTGCATGTTCCATCCCGCCTGCGCGGCCATCCCGGTGCGGGCGCCGCATTTACTTTACCAGACAGAGGCTTTTTGGTTCTGGAAATGGTGGGCGCGACAGGGATTGAACCTGTGACCCCTCCCGTGTGAAGGGAGTGCTCTCCCGCTGAGCTACGCGCCCGTCCCAAGACGGAGGGGCAGGGCTATAAGCGGGGGCCCGTATCCCGTCAAGCCGCTGTTTCCAAAGGCTCCCTAAAGCCCTGTCAGGGCGGCTTTTCCCGCTTCAGGTCCAGTTTCAGGCTGCGCGGCGCGGCCAAGCCGCCGAAGCGCTCATCGGTCTCATACAGCGCCGTCCGGGCCTCGTCGCGCCGGCCTTGCGCCAGCAGCCGGTCCACCTGGTCCAGCCTGGCCGTCATCTCACTCTCGATCCCGGCCCGGCAGGCGGCAAGCGCCGCCGCATCCACCGTCACCGGCGCCTGCAGCGCCGCCAGTCCGCGCGACAGGCTGGGTGCGTCGGCGGTCTCGTGGCCCAGCCCGCGCATCACGATGATGTCGGTGTTGAACATGCAAAGGCTGCGCATGCCGGTGTTGCTGCGGCGGTCGGCATCCAGGTTCACCTTGTCCTGCTCGCCGGTCAGATAGACCAGCCGCGATTGCTCCTGGAAGCGCGTGAACAGCTCGCGTGGCGGCACCGAGGCCATCCTGGTGCCCGGCACATCGCTGCCCGCATTCAGCAGCGCGCCGCGAAAGACATCCGGATAGCCCAGCGCCAGGCGCATGGCGACACGCGATCCGCCCGACATGCCGGCGGCGAAGACGCGCGCGGGGTCAACCTTGAAACGCCGCATCACGTTGTGCGCGGCGGCGACCGCCAGCGGCAGGCGCCGGCTCATGTCATACTGGTCGTTGCCCGATGCCGCCGCGCTTACGAAGATGATGCCATTGCTGTCCAGCGGGCCTGACCAGCCCTTGGGCAGGCGCGCATCCTTCCAGGGCGGCACGAACACCATCAGGCCATAGCCGTTCGCCGGTTCGTCCGGCGGCACATGCAGAAGGAATTTCTCATTGGCGATGGCGACCGGCTGTCCCGCCAAAACCTGGCCCTCGCGCGCCAGCACCTTTTGCATCTGCACGACGGTCAGCGGCGTCAGCAGCCGCCGCGACAGCTCGGCATTGCTGGCCAGCGGCGTAACATCGGTGAACACCGTGTCCTGCGCGGCGCACGGCGCCGCCAGTACCAGCAGCAGAAGGAAGGAGAGGCCCGCTTTCATGCGGGCAGGATGTTACGCGGCGGCCTTGGCCTCAAGTAGCGAAGTGGTAGGCCATGAAATAACTTTGGCTGCCGTCAGGCGGCCAAAGGCAAGTCGATCCAGAAGCGGGTCTGGCGACCGGGCACGCTGTCGAAATCGATCCGCCCGCCCTGTGCCTCGACCAGCATCTTGGCGATGGACAGGCCCAGCCCCGCGCCCGGCACGTTCCGCCCGACCTGGGTGGAGCGGCGGAAGGGCATGAACACCGCCTCCCGCTCATCCTTCGGGATGCCCGGGCCGCTATTGGCGATCTCGATGCGGCCGAAGCCGTCTTCCATGGCGTGGGCGCTGACCCGGATGGGCGAGGAATTGTCGCCATACTTGAAGGCATTGGCGATCAGGTTGTTGAGGATCTGGGCCAGCCGCACCGGATCGCATTGCAGCGCCAGGCTGTCGGCCACGCTCTCGACCAGCACGTCTTTGCCGCCCAGGGTGGCGTCCAGCCGGATGGCGCTGACGCAGTTTTTCAGGGTGTCGCCCACCGCCACCCGCTCGGGCTGCATGGTCAGCGCGCCCGCTTCGGCGCGGCTCATGTCCAGCAGGTCGTCATGCAGGCGCTGCAGCAGTTCGCCATTGTGGGCAATGATGACGGCGAATTCCGGGGCGCGTTCCGCCGACAGCGAACCGGATTCCAGCATGGAGGAAAAGCCGATGATCGCGGACAAGGGGCTGCGGAACTCATGGCTGACATGGGCCAGAAGCTGCGACTTGAAGCGCGATGCCCGCACCGCACGGCGATGATTGCGTTCTATGATCGCCATGGCGAGATCGCGCTGGTCAAGAACGCTGGCGGCGCGCACGCAGACAAGGCTGCAAACCGCCAGGAACAGCTGGAGATACTGGATGCGCATGATCGGATCGAAGGTTTTCGGCGGCAGGGGGTCGGCCAATATGATGCCCCCGATGATGATCATCGCCGTGCTGGCGCCCAGCATGCGGAACTGCGCGGTGGCGATCAGCGCGGCCGGCAGGATCAGGAACTGCAGCGAATAATTTCGCAGCGGGTAGACCAGCAGCGTGACGCACACCAGCAGCGCCACCACGCCCGCCGCCAGCGGCATGCGTTCGGGTATGCGCAGCTTCTTGATCTGCCGCCACGAGAGGGTCATGCCGATCGGGAAGATGATGCAGAAGCCGAGCAGGTCGGCGAAAAGCCAGTTGCGGCCGGCCGTGATCGCATCGGGCAACCCGCTGGCCTGAATGACCAGCGCGGCCACGGCGGCGCCCACGACCGTCGGCAAAAGACCGACCTTGAGTCCGAACCGTATCGCCGCCCAGGCCCCCGAGAAACGCATGATGTGCTTGTGGCCGGCGAACGCCAGCGCCAGTCCGATTTCCAGCGTGTTGACCAGGCTGTAGCCGATGGTGGTCAGGGCCGGCGCGCCCGACAGGGCGTTGCCCAGAAGATCGCCGGCCAGCGTGCAGGCGAGCATGAAGGCGTAGGCGGGCCATCCCCTGGCGTAGCGCAGGATCATGCACAGGGCGAAGGCGTTGGCGGGCCAGATGATGGCGGCGGGGCTGCCCTCAGGCTTCAGCAGGATCGCGCCATAACCCAGCAGGAAGAAGCCTGCTGCGGTCGCGGCGGCAATCCAGGCCAGCCGTGCGAACGGGCAGCGCGAAAGGGAGGGGGCCATGCCAAGCCTGAAATGGGGGTGACGAATCGTAGACATTTTAGGCCCTTTTCCGCGTTCCCCGGCAAGGGCTTGGGACCAATTAGTCCCAGGCGGGGTGCGGGTAAAGTGCCCGCCACAACTATTCTTGCCGTACCGCCGCCCCGCTTGGGAAAATCTTAAGTTTCGCCCGGGCAGTGTCCGCGCCTTCGCTCTTTCAGAGACTTGCCATGAAACGCTGCATCGTCATCGCCGATGACGATCCCACCATCATCAGCCTTGTGAAGCTGCGCCTGGGCATGGCGCGCTACAACGTCATGTCCGCAAACGACGCGGTGACGGCGCTGGCGATGGTTCAGGCCCAGGAGCCGGTTGCGGTCATTCTGGATGTGCAGATGCCGGGTGGCGGCGGCCTGGCGGCGCTGGCGAACATCAAGTCCGATCCGCGCCTGTCCCAGCTGCCGGTGATGATGCTGACCGGCGAACGCAATCCCCAGACGGTGATGCAGGCGATGAACGGCGGCGCCAACGATTACATGCTCAAGCCGTTCAACCCCGACCTCCTGCTGGATCGCCTGTCGCGCATCATCAAGTCCAGCGCCATGGTGTGGGCCAAACCGGTGACCGGGCCGGTGTGGGAACTCTAGATCAGCTTCAGATCGCGCAGGGCCTGCGGCAATTCGCGGAAATCATCGATCACCGCATCGCCGCCCAGATCCCGCGCCGGTACCGGCGTGAATCCATACGACACCAGGATGCAGGGTGCGCCGGCGGCGCGCGCGGTGTTGAGGTCGGTGATGGAGTCGCCGATCATCACCGCTGGTCCCCCGCCAACGTCGCTTGTCACGTCATGGAAGATGCGCGGGTCGGGCTTGGTGTAGCCCTTGCGGCCCGCGCCATAGACGGCCGCGAACAGGCCGTGAAGGTCGAGCTGCGGCAGCAGCAGGTCGGTCAGCTCCTGCGGCTTGTTGGTCAGAACGCCCAGCCGTGCGCCCTGGCCCTTCAAGGCCGTCAGGGTCTCGGTCACTCCGGGAAACAGCAGGCTGCCGTCGGCGATATGGTCGCGGTAATGGGTCAGGAAAATCTCCACCAGCGGGGGCAGGTCTTCCTCAGTCACGGGCGCGCCGCTGGCCTCCATCGCCTGCAGGATCAGCGCCCGGGCCCCGAAGCCCACCATGTGGCGCAGGCTGGTCAGGTCCAGCTCGGGCCGGTCCCGGGCCGCCAGAACGGCATTGGTGGCGCCCAGAAGGTCGGGCGCGGTGTCGGCCAGGGTGCCATCCAGGTCGAAAATCAGGGCTGGGGCGGGCATGTCGGCCTTTGCGGAATTAACGGGTTTTACGTCAGAATCGCGGCAATATAGCGTTATAAATCGTCACTTCATCTTTTTCCCGTGGGGGGCTACGCGAACGCGATGACGAGAGCCGCTGTCATACTGGCTGCTGGGCAGGGCACAAGGATGAAGTCGTCCTTGCCCAAAGTGCTGCACAAGGTGGCGGGCCTGCCGCTGCTGGGCCATGTGGTGGCCGCGCTGCGCGGCGCGGGCGTGACGCGCATCGTGGTGGTGACCTCGCCCGCCGGCGAAGCGGTGCGCGAATATGCCGGCGCGCTGGGCTGCGAAAGCGCCATCCAGCATCAGCAGTTGGGCACCGGCCATGCCGCATCGTCCGCCAGGGACACGCTGGCCGATTTTGCCGGCACCCTGCTGATCATCAATGGCGACATGCCGCTGATCACTTCCGAAGTGATTTCCGAATGCCTCAAGGCGCAGGCCCGCACCGGGCT
>CANKIV010000088.1 GCA_947482125.1 Alphaproteobacteria bacterium | reverse complement strand
GCGCAAAGCCCGCAGCGCGACCGCGATATCGAATCCTTCCAGAACCATATCCGCACCTGCGCCGCCACCGGCATCAAGACCATCAAGTACAATATGAGCCTCTTGGGCGTGGTGCGCAGCGAGCATGTGCCGGGCCGCGGCGATACCGTGTATGAAAAGTGGAACGCCAGGGACGCGCTGGCCAAGAACCCGCCGCTGACCCGCGCCGGCATCGTCGGCGCCGATGCCTTCTGGGAGCGTATCGATTATTTCCTCAAGCGCGTGGTGCCGGTCGCCAATGAGAACAAGGTCCGCATCGCCTGCCATCCCCAGGACCCAGGCACACCCCCGGAAGGCTATCAGGGCATCACCAATGTGCTGGGCACCATCGACGGCATGAAACGCTTCATCAGCATGTATGAAAGCCCGTATCACGGCTTCAATTTCTGCCAGGGCACGGTGTCGGAGAATCTGGTGGATCCGAAGAAGGAACTGTTCGATGTCATCCGCTACTTCGGCAGCCGCAAGAAGATCTTCAATGTCCATTTCCGCAACATCAAGGGCGGGCGCGACAACTTCATCGCCGAGATGTTCCCCGATGAAGGCGATATCGATTTCGTGCAGGCGCTGAAGGTCTATCGCGAAGTCGGCTATGACGACATGCTGATGCCCGACCACGCCCCGGCGGTGCCGGGCGATTCCAACGCCAGCCGCGAGAATTTCCCCTTCCAGTTCGGCTATATCCGCGGCCTGATCCAGGCGGAAAAAGCCATCGTCTGACGGCAAGGCATCGACAACACGCAGAAGCGCGGGGAACCTGTTCCCCGCGCTTTTTTGTTTTCGCCGTTCATGTAGACGAACCCCATGAACAGGAAGATGAACGCCTGTTCCAAAGCGCACGTATAAAACCCGGAATTTTGCGGCACGCGCAGAGATTTATTCTCGCGCAAAGCAATCGCTTGCCGCTTTGCCGTCTTTGATTCGCGACTTTGCAAAAGCTGTCACAGCCTTCATGCACGGGCACAGCATGGGGCCACGACTATTATTGATCAGTCCTCGACCCGCTCCAGCTTGCCGATGATCAGGATGTAGGACAGCGCGCCCAGCACCGCGACCACCGAGACATAGATCAGGCCGGGAGCGAAATTCCCGTCCCGGGCGAGATAGCCGATCACCAGCGGCGTGGTGATACCGGACAGGTTGGAGATGAAGTTGAAGGTGCCGCCGGTCAGGCCAATCAGGCGGCGCGGTGCCACCGAGGAAATCAGCGACCAGCCGATGCTGGCCATGCCGTTGCCGAAAAAGGCCAGCGCCATGAAGCCGATCACAAGTTCGGGCGCCTCGACAAAATTGGCGCCGATGATGGAGCTGGACAGCAGCAGGCCGGTGATGATGGGGGTCTTGCGCGCCCAGCCCAGACTGTCCGTTCGGCGCAGGATGCGGTCGGAGACAAAGCCCGATGTCAGCACCCCCAGGAACGCCGCCAGGAACGGGATCGAGGCATAGAGGCCCGACTTCACAAAGCTGTAATGGCGGAATTCGATCAGATAGGTGGGAAACCAGGTGAGGAAGAACCATTGGCACGAGGTCACGGCGAACTGGCCGATATAGACGCCCCACAATTTGCGGTATTTGAACACGGTCTTGAAATCGTCCAGCGTCAGCTTGCGCTTTTCAATCGCGCCGCTGCCCAGATCCACCAGCGCGCCGCCGGACTCGATCTCGGCGATCTCGGCGGCATTGGCCAGGCGCGACTGGCGCGGGGTGCGATATGTCCAGAGCCAGAACAGGCCCCAGACGATGCCGCCAACGCCGGTGGTGTAGAACACCGCCCGCCAGCCATGACTGTCCTGCAGGATCAGCAGCAAGGGGGTCAGGAAGGCCAGGCCGACAAACTGGCCCGAGGTATAAAAGCCGATGGCCCCGGCGCGTTCGCGGTCGGGAAACCAGCTGCTCACCACCATATTGTTGATGGAATAGGACGGGGCTTCCAGCGCCCCGATCAACAGGCGGATGCAGACCAGCGAGACAAAGCTTCCCACCATGCCCAGCATGGCGGTGGCGATGGACCACAGGATCAGGAGGGCGGGATAGAAAAAACGCGGCGCGATGCGGTCTACCAGCCAGCCGCCGGGGATCTGGCAGAAGGCATAGGTCCAGCCGAAGGCCGACAGGATCCAGCCCATCTGCACCGTATCGATGCCCAGCTCGTGGCGCATGGCCGGCGCGGTGATGGAGATGTTGCTGCGGTCCAGATAGGTGATCACGACGCAGACAAAGAGCATCAGCATCACGAGATAGCGTGAGCGGGTCGGCTTTTCGGTGATTGTCATTTTACCACTCCGCGAATGATCCATCTTGGTGACGCCACACCGGCGGCCGCCAGCGATGGCCCTGGGCCGCGCCGCGCGTCACCGCCTCTTCATTGACTTCGATGCCGAGGCCCGGGCCGCCCGGAATCGCCACAAAGCCGTCGGCGTAGGCGAAGACGTCAGGGTTGCTGACATAGTCCATCAGGTCATTGGCCTTGTTGTAATGAATGCCCAGGCTCTGTTCCTGGATCACGGCGTTTTGACAGACCGCGTCCAGTTGCAGGCAGGCCGCCAGCGCGATGGGGCCCAGCGGGCAATGCAGGGCCAGCGCCACATCATAGGCTTCCGCCATGGCGGCGATCTTCCTGGTCTCGGTGATGCCGCCGGCATGCGACGGATCGGGCTGGATGATATCCACCAAGCCATCGGTCAGCACCGTCTTGAAATCCCAGCGCGAGAACAGCCGCTCGCCCAGGGCAATGGGCGTGGCGGTGTGGTTGGCGATTTCGCGCAAGGCCTCGACATGCTCGCTGAGCACCGGCTCCTCGATGAACATCAGCTTGAAGGGATCGAGTTCCCTGGCAAGCACCTTGGCCATGGGCCGGTGCAATCGGCCGTGGAAATCCACCGCGATGCCAAAGTCGGGGCCCATGGCGTCGCGCAGGGCGCTGACGCGTTCCAGCACGGCATCAATCTTGGCATTGCTGTCCAGCCAGGCCATCTCCTCGGTCGCCAGCATCTTGATGGCGGTGAAGCCGCGCGCCGCCACTTCCTTGGCGCCCGCCACGATGTCGGCGGGGCGGTCGCCGCCGATCCAGGAATAGACCCGCATCTTCTGGCGCACCGGGCCGCCCAGCAGCACATGCACCGGCTGGCCCAGCGCCTTGCCCTTGATGTCCCACAGCGCCTGGTCGATGCCGGCGAGCGCGCTCATGTGAATGGCGCCGCCGCGATAGAAGCCGCCGCGATACAGCACCGTCCAGTGATCCTCGATTGCCGAAGGGTCCTTGCCGATCAGGTAATCGGCGAGTTCCGCGACGCAGGCGGCGACAGTTTCGGCGCGCCCTTCCACCACCGGCTCGCCCCAGCCGGTAATGCCCGCGTCTGTTTCCACTTTCAGGAACAGCCAGCGCGGCGGCACCACAAAGGTGGTGAGTTTCGTGATCTTCATAACCGCCCCGAAAGCCCGGCTTTTCACGCCTTTTTCCTTACAGTGACGGCGTTTTTGCGGCTGCGCAAGCTTGTCGCAGGGGCAATGCGCGCAGGGTGCAAGTAAGGATTGCCGCCCTATATTTGATGCATGAGCGAACACACCGGGATCACCCTCAAAACCGCCAGCCTGCGCGCCCTGACGGGCCGCTGTCCCTGCTGCGGCGAAGGCAAGCTGTTCCGCTCCTATCTCAAGCAGGTGGAGAATTGTTCGGCCTGCGGTGAAGCCTTCGGCCAGATCCGCGCCGATGACGCCGCGCCCTGGCTGACCATCATCCTGGTCGGGCATGTCTTCCTGCCCTTCGCCTTCATGGTCAATGTGGATTTCCTGCCGACCTGGGCGGCGATGGGCCTGTGGTCGGGACTGTTCGCCGCCATCTCGCTGGCGGTGCTGCCGCGCGCCAAGGCGCTGTTCATCGCCATCCTGTGGCAGACCCGCGCGCCGGGCTATCAGCCGGTCGAGCTGGGCTGAACTACTTTCCCGCCTTGTCTTTCAGATAGGCCGCGCTGAGCACGCCCTTGTCCTTGGCGGTGGGAAGCAGCGTCGGATAGAACTGCACGAAGGTGGTATCCACCGCGGCATGATCCTGGTGGCAGGAATAGCAGCTTGCGGTGCGCGGCTGCAGGACGCCGGGCGATGTTCCGTTCGAGGTGAAAAACGCCCACTTGTCAGGAAAGCGCGCCTCGTCCTTCACATGAATCTCCAGGCTCATCACCTCGGCCTGGAATTTTCCGCTTCTGCTGAGTTCGCCCGCGGACTCGGCCCTGCGGTTTTCCTTGATCAGCACGGTCTTGTCCGGCCAGGTCCCGGTGGCGAGGAAAGTTTTATAGGCGGCCGGATTGACGAAAATATTGTCCAGCATGGAATGGGCCGACGCCGCGCCCGGCACCGGTTCGTCGTAATTCAGGTCGATGCTGGCGGTCAGGAAGACCCATTCGCGGTAATCGGCCGGCACCGGCATCCTGTTGTCGGCGGTATATTCCAGCGCGCGGGCGCCGCAGGCCGCCAGCAACAAGCCGCAGACAATCCTGCCCAGATGTTTCATCGAATACGCTCCCCAGCGAACAGGCACTATCTAGCATCGAGGGGGAAAACAGGCCAGTCTTTGTGACCGTTCTGTTACATTTGCGTGTCAGCGTGCCGTCAACAAGCGAGGCATGTCATGCGATACACCCTGATTCTTCCGGCTTTCCTGATCCTGACCATTGCGCCCGCCTTGGCAGGCCCGCGCGAGGACACCACGGCCGGCATCGCGCGCTGCGCCGCGCATCCCGACGACCGCACCTATCTGAACTGCATCTATGGCGCGGTCCAGCCGCTGCGGGCGCAGCTCAGATTGCCGCCCGCGCCTGAAGATCAGATTCGCCTGGTGCCGCCTGGCGCCGCCACCGCACCATTGGCGCGCGCCGTCCCGCCCGCGCCGCAATCGCAGTATGCGATGGACGCGGCCTTCGCCGCCGGGATGCGCGAACGGCTGGATACCTTCAGCTTCACAAGACAGGGACTTTTCAACATCCGGCTGGAAAATGGCGAAATGTACAGGCAGGAAGCCAGTGACGTGCCCCGCGCCAAACTGCTGGGCCGGGGTTCGGACTATGTGGTGTATGTGATCAAGCAGGGCGGCGGCGCTGCCCTGATGAAGATCACCGGCGATGCCAACATCTACCGCATGCGGCGGATAAACTGACGCCCGGAATCATCACGTCGATAGTCCCAACGCCATCGCGGCGATCACGATCGTCACGACGACCAGCAGCGATGGCAGCCTGGCCAGGATCAGCAGCCCAAATCCCGCCATCGCCAGGGCCAGGTCGGTCCAGTTCAGAACTGCGTGCTTCCATAACGGGTCGTACAGCGCCGCCGCCAGAAGTCCCACAACCGCCGCATTGACGCCGCGCATCACCGCTTGCGCCTGCACTCCCTTGCGAAACCTGTCCCAGAAGGGCAAGGCGCCCGCCATGATCAACAGCCCGGGCAGGAAGATGCCAGCCAGCGCCACCGCAGCGCCCCACAAGCCATTGGGCCTGAGCGTCAGGCTGGCGCCGAGATAGGATGCCACGGCAAACAGCGGTCCCGGCACGGCCTGCGCCGCACCATAGCCGGCCAGGAATGATTCCGGTGAGACCCATCCCGGTGTCACCACGGCATCATGCAGCAGCGGCAGCACAACATGGCCGCCGCCGAACACCAGCGCGCCGGACCGGTAAAAGGCTTCGAACACCGCAAGGTCATGCGACCGGCTTGCGGCCAAAGGCAGGCCCAGCAGCAACGCGGCGAACACCGCCAGCAGAACCGCGCCCATGGCCGGGGAGACGCAAGGCCCGATCCGCCCGGCCACGGGCGCGAACATTTTCTGGCAAAGAATGATTCCCGCCACGCCGCCGAACAGGATCGCCCCGACCTGTCCCCAGGCACCGGCGGCGAAAAGCACGATCAGCGCGCCAGCCACGGCAATGGCCATGCGCCGCACATCCGGCGTCAGCGTCCGCGCCATGCCCCACACAGCCTGTGCCACCACGGCGACCGCGACCAGATTGAGACCATGAATGGCGCTGGTGGCGGCAATGCCGTGAAACGACGCGGCGAAAGTGGCGAAGGCAAAAAGCAGCAGCGCCGACGGCAAGGTAAAGCCGCACCAGGCCGCCAGTCCGCCCCGCCAGCCTGCACGCGACAGGCCAATGGCGAAGCCGACCTGACTGCTTGCCGGGCCCGGCAGGAATTGCCCCAGCGTCACCAGATCGGCATAGGCCGCTTCGTCCAGCCATTGGCGCCGGATCACAAAGGCCTGGCGAAAATAGCCCAGATGCGCCACCGGCCCGCCGAATGATGTCAGGCCAAGCCCGAGGAACACCCAGAAGACCTCCAGCGCCGAACCGCGCGGCCCTTCAATCCGGTCTTGCTGTTGCAGCATGGCTTTCGGCTTCGCCCGTCTTTCCCGGCTTCAATAGCGGCTGGTTGACAGGCCGGACAAGTCCATGAGCCGAAAGCTTTTCATGGCTGCAACAAGGTCCAAAAGCCGCAAACGGCGCGGCGGGACTCTGAAACACATGTCCGAAGTGCTAGGATTTCGGCGGGGCCCCTGAAGCCTCGCAACTCATGCTGGAGAGCGGACATGAGAAGAAGGTTCCTTCTGGGTGGCGCACTGGCCGCGGGCGCGGCCGCCGCATTCTGGTTCGCCATCGCGCCAGGCACCGCGCAGAACGCGGTCGCCCTGGACAATGATGATATCGGCGGCACCGTCACCGGCGCCAAGGGCCCCGAAGCCGGGGTCTGGGTGATTGCCGAGACCAGGGACCTTCCCACCAAGTATGCCAAGATCGTGGTGACCGATGATCAGGGGCGCTTCCTGATCCCCGACCTGCCGCGCGCCAGCTATCGCATCTGGGTGCGGGGCTATGGCCTGGTCGATTCTCCCAAGGTGACCTCAACTCCCGGCAAAATGCTGTCGCTGAAGGCCGTCACCGCGCCCAGCGAAGCGGCTGCGGCGCGCTATTACCCCGCGATCTACTGGTACGCCATGCTGGGCATCCCGGCCGCCAGCGAATTCCCCGGCACCGGCCCCAAGCCGCAGGGCAATGGCATGGACGCCAAGATGAAGACCCAGGGCCAGTGGCTGGACATCGTGAAGACGAACGGCTGCGTCACCTGCCACCAGCTGGGCAATGCCGCCACCCGCACCTATCTGCCCGCCTTGGGAAAGTTCAATTCGTCCGCCGAAGCCTGGGAGCATCGCATCCAGGTCGGCCAGGCCGGCAATTCCATGATCAACGGCATCGGGCGGCTGGATACCCAGCGTGCCTTGTCGCTGTTCGGCGACTGGACCGACCGCATCAAGGGCGGCGAGCTGCCCTTCGCCAAGCCGCCGCGGCCGCAAGGGGTGGAGCGCAACATCGTCGTCACCCTGTGGGACTGGCACAGCCCCACCCACTATCTGCATGACGAAGTCTCCACCGACCGGCGCAATCCGCGGGTCAATGCCGGCGGGCCGCTGTATGGCGCAGCCGAGGAAAGCACCGATTTCATTCCGGTGCTGGACCCCACCCATCACACCTCCACGCGCATCAAGGCGCCGCCGCGCGATGCTGACACGCCCACCACCAGGGACAATGTGATTTCCGTGCCCTCGCCCTATTGGGGCAAGACGGCGATCTGGGACAGCCAGACCAACATTCACAACCCCATGTTCGACGACAAGGGCCGGGTGTGGCTGACCTCGCGCATCCGCGCCGCCGAAACCCCCGCCTTCTGCCGCGCGGGCTCGGCCCATCCCTCCGCCAAACTGTTCCCCACCCAGACCACCGGGCGCAACCTTTCGGTGTACGATCCGGCAACGAAGAAGTTCTCGCTGATCGACACCTGCTACAGCACCCATCACCTGAACTTTGCCTATGACGCCGACAACACGCTGTGGACCAGCGGCGGCGGGGATGTGATCGGCTGGCTTAACACGAAGATGTACCTGGCAACCGGCGACGAGCAGAAATCGCAGGGCTGGACCGCGATGATCCTGGACACCAATGGCGACGGCAGGCGCGGCGCCTATACCGAGCCGGGCCAGCCGCAGGACCCCGCCAAGGACATGCGGGTGCGCGCGGGTTACTATTCGGTGGCGATCAGCCCCAGCGACGGCGCGATCTGGGGCTCGTTCCTGGGCTATCCCAACGGCGGCGTGGTGCGGCTGACGCCGGGCAAGAATCCGCCCGAGACGGCGATCGCGGAAATCTTCTATGCCCCGGTGGACGACCCCAAAGCCGTGGCCAAGGGCTATGGGCCGCGCGGCATGGATGTGGACCGCAACGGCGTCGCCTGGGTGTCGCTGGCCAGCGGCCAGTTCGCCAGCTTCGACCGGCGCAAATGCAAGGGCCCGCTGAACGGCCCCACCGCAACGGGCAATCACTGTCCCGAGGGCTGGACCATGCACCCCTTCCCCGGGCCGCAGTTCCGCAATGTGAATGCGCCGGGCAGCGCGGAGGCCAGCTATTACGCCTGGGTGGACCAGCACGACACGTTCGGCCTGGGCAACGATGTCCCCATCGCCACCGGCAATGTCTCGGACGCGCTTTTGGCGCTGAAGGACGGCAAGTTCGTCACCCTGCGCGTGCCCTATCCGATGGGCTTTTACGCCAAGGGGCTGGACGGGCGGATCGACGATCCGGGCAAGGGCTGGAAGGGCAAGGGCCTGTGGTCCACCTACGCCACCCGCGCGGTGCAACACATCGAAGGCGGCAAGGGCACCACCAGCAAGATCGTGCACTTCCAGCTGAGGCCTGATCCGCTGGCGCGGTGAGGGACTACAAGCGAGAATGATTATGTCAGGATTCGTTTGATAGCGTCGCTAACGGTAAAATCCTGCGGACTGCCCCACGCCCCTATCAAGAACATCATCAGTTGATGGTGCGCATCGTCTATCTTCACGGCGACATCAACGATGCCGCCGTAATTTAACTTCCATTCGAAGGGCGGTCCCGGCTTGATCCACTTGGATACTCCATGAGCTTCGCTTCCGGCTTGCTGGGCATTGAGCTTGCCTACCCATGTCCCATGGACAATCTTGTCCCGAAGATCAGCAAGATCCCTCACCTGCCTCATGATTCCTAGGATTTCGCCCTGCCAAGGCATCTTCATCCGGCTCTTGATGAGGCCTTCGAGCGCATCCATGCGGCGGTCAAAACCACGAAGGCTCTCAAAGTGTTTTCGTAGCGGGTCGTTCGTGTCTTCTTTATCGGTAAAGCCGTCCGCTGTGATC
>CANKIV010000087.1 GCA_947482125.1 Alphaproteobacteria bacterium | reverse complement strand
GACCCTCAGCAGCAAGAATGTTATCATCAGCGGGCTCAGCACCAGCCACCAGGCATGACTGGCGGCAAAGCCCATTACGAACAGTCCCCACCACAGCAGGGCCTCGCCGAAATAATTGGGATGGCGGGACCAGCCCCAGAGGCCCTTGTCCATCACCTTGCTCTTGTTCTTGGGGGCGAGGCGGAACCGCGCCAGCTGGAAATCCGCGAGCACCTCGCAGAGCAGCCCGGCAACCGCGATTGCGATGCCCAGATAATCCAGCACCCCGAGCGGCGTCCGCCCGGACAGCATCACCGCCACCGGCGGGGCGGCGATGAACCAGATGAGAATCGCTTGCAACAAAAACACCTGGACCAGGCTCCACCACCACCAGCGGGAACCGAACTGACGCCGCATTGCGGCATAGCGATGATCCTCGCCGTGATGGCGGGCCCAGATGTGCAGGGCCAGCCTTATCGCCCACAGATTTACCAGAAAAAGCGCGGCGGAGACCCGGGGGCCGCTGGCTTGGCCCTGGATGGCGGCGATGTCCACCACCCCCGCAATTCCCGGTCCCCAGAAGATATCGATGATGCTGACATCGCGAATCCGCAGCGAAACCAACCACAGAAGGACGGCGCAACCGACTGCAAATACGAGACCCCAGAGCGGTACTGTCATGTGACAAATTGCGTAGAATCAAACACTTGTTTCGGGTTATCCTGTTTCATGCGAGCGCGGCCCGGTGCAAAGGCTTGAGTCATGGCGTTTTCCTATAAGTCCAGTTTTCAGGACGCCCTTGCGGCGCTGAAGCGCGAAGGCCGTTACCGGATTTTCGCGGACATCCTGCGCGAACGCGGGTCTTTTCCCAAGGCCGGACTCCATACGGACGCCGGCGGCAAGCCGATCACCGTCTGGTGCTCCAACGATTACCTGAACATGGGCCAGAACCCTGCGGTGCTGGCGGCGATGCATGAGGCGGTGGACGCGGTGGGCGCCGGAAGCGGTGGCACCCGCAACATCTCCGGCACCACCCATTATCACGTCGAGCTGGAGCGCGAGCTGGCCGACCTGCACGACAAGGACGCGGCGCTGCTCTTCACCAGCGGCTTTGTCTCCAACGACGCCACCCTGTCCACCCTGTCCAAGGTGCTGCCGGGGCTGATCATCTTCTCCGACGAACTCAACCACGCCTCGATGATCGAAGGCATCCGCCATGGCGGCACCGCCAAGTATGTGTTCCGCCACAACGACATGGCGCATCTGGAAGAATTGCTGGCCGCCGCCAATCCCGCCGCGCCCAAGCTGATCGCATTCGAGAGCGTCTATTCCATGGAGGGCGAGTTCTCGCCCACCGCCGCGATCTGCGACCTGGCCGAGAAATACGGCGCCCTGACCTATATCGACGAAGTCCATAGCGTGGGCATGTACGGTCCGCGCGGCGCCGGCGTGGCGGCGCGCGACGGCACCATGAACCGCATCGACATCATCGAAGGCACCCTTGCCAAGGCGTTCGGGGTGATGGGCGGCTATATCGCCGCTAGCGCCGAGCTGGTGGATTGCATCCGCAGCTTCGCGCCAGGCTTCATCTTTACCACCTCCCTTGCCCCCGCCATCGCCGCCGGCACCCTGGCGTCCATCCGTCATCTGAAATCCAGCAATGTCGAGCGCGAGGCCCTGGCCAACCGCGCTGCCACCCTGAAGAAGAAGTTCTCCGCCGCCGGGCTCCCCCTGATGGAGAGCCCCAGCCACATCGTGCCCCTGATGGTGGGCGATGCCGCCCTGTGCAAGGCGGTGTCGGACTCTCTGCTGAAAGATCACGGCGTCTATGTGCAGCCGATCAATTATCCCACCGTGCCGCGCGGCACTGAGCGGCTGCGCTTCACGCCGTCGCCGGCCCATACCGACGCCATGATGGAATCGCTGGTCGAGTCGCTGGTCCTGGTGTGGGACGCGCACAAGATCGCCCGCGCGGCTTAAGTGGCCGGCGATATCTACGTCGAATTCATTATTCTCGGAAATTCCATCAAGGCGACCGCCATCGATCCGGCCACGGGCGTTGAGGCCAGTGTGATAGGCCCCGCCAACGCGCCGCAGGCCGCGATGGCGCAG
Source organism: Alphaproteobacteria bacterium (assembly GCA_947482125.1). Taxonomy (GTDB): domain Bacteria; phylum Pseudomonadota; class Alphaproteobacteria; order Micropepsales; family Micropepsaceae; genus Rhizomicrobium. The sequence continues at coordinate 7,196 of CANKIV010000087.1, read as the reverse complement.
GCGGCGCGCAAAAAGCTGGAATACGTGCTCAGGAAAAAGTGATGCCGATATCCGACATTGTGATGATGGATGCCCGCGGTCTGGCCACGGCCATTGCGTCGCGAAAACTGTCCTGCGCCGAAGTGATGGCGGCCTATCTCGATCATATCGGGCGCCTCAACCCGCAGGTCAACGCCATCATCGCGCTGCAGGCGCGCGAAGGGCTTCTGGCGCAGGCGCGCGAGAAGGATGAGCAGGTGGCGCGTGGTGAAATCCTGGGTCCGCTGCACGGGCTGCCGCATGCGGGGAAGGATATTCTGGCGGTCAAGGGGCTGCCCATGACCTTCGGCTCGCCGATCTTCAAGGATTTCGTGCCAGCTGCGGATGCCATTCCGGTCGAGCGCATGCGCGCCGCCGGTGCCATTTTCATCGGAAAGACCAACACGCCGGAATTCGGCCTGGGTTCGCATACCGTCAATTCGCTGCATGGCGCCACCCGCAACGCCTATGACCTGACCAAATCCGCCGGCGGCAGCAGCGGCGGCGCGGCGGTGGCGCTTGCGCTGCGCATGCTGCCGCTGGCGGACGGCACCGACTATGGCGGCAGCCTGCGCAATCCCGCCGGCTGGAACAATGTGCTGGGCTTTCGCACCAGTGCCGGCTTGGTGCCGGTGGCGGGCGAGGATGTCTGGTCGCCCAGCATCAGCGTCGCCGGTCCCATGGCGCGAACCGTTTCCGATCTGGCGTTGTTGCTGTCGGTGCAGGCCGGTTACGATCCGCGTGCGCCCCAGTCCTTGCCGGGTACGGGCGCGCGCTTTCTGTCGCCATTGGATGGCGATTTCAAAGGCGCGCGGATCGGCTGGCTGGGCGATCTGAACGGCTGGGCGCCCTATGAGCCGGGCGTGTTGGCGGTGTGTGAGACGGCGCTCAAGACCTTCGAAGCCCTGGGTGCGCGGGTGGAAGCCGCCATGCCCGATTCCGCGCCGGAAGCTGCCTGGAAGGCCTTCATCAAGATCCGCCAGTGGCAGCAGGGCCCCAGTTTTCAGCTTCACTACAACCATCCCGCCCGCCGCGCCCTGCTCAAGCCCGAGGCGGTCTGGGAGGTGGAGGAAAGCATGAAGCTTTCGCCCTTCGACGTTGCAAATGCCTCGGCGGCGCGCACCCGGTGGACGAATGCCGTGCAGCAGCTGTTTGGCGACCATGACTTCCTGGTGATGCCGACCGCCCAGGTCTTCGCCTTCGACATTGCCGAGGACTGGCCGCACCAGGTCGCCGGGCAGGCGATGCAGACCTATCACGAATGGATGAAGGCGGTTTGCCTGGTCAGTCTGACGGGGTGTCCGTCGCTGGCGGTTCCGGCCGGTTTTGGCGCTTCCGGCCAGGCGATGGGGCTTCAGATCATAGCCCCCATCCATCACGAGATGGATTGCCTGAAACTGGCCCATGCCTATGAGCAGGCGAAGAACTGGACGGCGGATGTCCTGCCGGCGCTGCTGCGCGGCTAGGCCTTCTTGTTGCGTTTGCCTTTGGGGGCGCTGCCCTTGCCCAGCCCGATCTTCTTGGCGAATTCGCTGCGCCGCGCCGCATAGTTGGGCGCCACCATGGGATAGTCGGGCCCCAGGTTCCAGCGGGCGCGATATTCGTCAGGCGACATCTTGTAGCGCGAGCGCAAATACCGCTTGAGCATCTTCAGCTTCTTGCCGTCTTCCAGGCAGACGATGTGGTCGGGGGTAACCGATTTCTTGATCGGCACGGCGGGCGGGCGCGGTGCAGTGCCGCCGTCCGGCGTGCGACCTGAAAATCCGCCCAGGGTGGCGTGGACATTCTTGATGATGCCCGGCAGTTCGCTGGCCGCCACCGGATTCTTGCTGACAAAGGCGGCAACGATTTCCGTCACCAGCTTGAGGAGTTCCTCGTCGCGTTCTTTGCCCATTGCCCTGCCGTTTGCCCGCTTGCCGATCCGTTGTCTGGAAGGAAAGGGGCGTAATTGCGGCTACCCCCCTTCCACCCGCAGTCTTAGGGCAGGGCATCAACGACGGAAAGCTCAGCTTTTCCGGCAGTTTGCACGAAGCTCTTAATTTCGGGCCGGAAACGCTAGATTTGGTGCCGGGGAAGGGGTAAATCCGCCATTCCTGCGCGGGGGCGCTAGAAGCGGCCCCATACCCGTTCCAGTTGCAAAGAGGCTTGCATGTCGGCTGTCGCCAACCCCGTGGACCGTAATCCCGGCTTTTTCACCAACACGCTGCAGAGCGCTGACCCGGCCGTTTTTTCCAGCATCCAGGATGAACTGAACCGCCAGCGCGACAAGATCGAGCTGATCGCCAGCGAAAACATCGTCTCCAAGGCGGTGCTGGAAGCGCAAGGCTCGGTGCTGACCAACAAATATGCCGAAGGCTATCCCGGCAAGCGCTATTACGGCGGCTGCGAATATGTCGACGTGACGGAGCAGCTCGCCATCGACCGGGCCTGCCAGCTGTTCAGCTGCTCATACGCCAACGTGCAGCCCCATTCCGGCGCCAACGCCAACCAGGAAGTGTTCTACGCCCTGCTGCAGCCGGGCGACACCTTCATGGGCCTGGACCTGGCGGCGGGCGGGCATCTCACCCACGGCCATCCCGCCAACTATTCCGGCAAATGGTTCAAGCCGGTGCCCTATACGGTCCGCAAGGACGACCAGCGCATCGACATGGACCAGGTCGCCGCCCTGGCCCGCGAGCACAAGCCCAAGCTGATCCTGGCCGGCGGCAGCGCCTATGCCCGGCAGATCGACTTCGCCGCCTTCCGCAAGATCGCCGACGAAGTGGGCGCCTACTTCATGGTGGACATGGCGCATTTCGCCGGCCTGGTGGCGGGCGGCGCCCACCCCAGCCCGCTTCCGCATGCCCATGTGGTGACCACCACCACCCACAAGACGCTGCGCGGTCCGCGCGGCGGCATGATCCTTTCCAACGACGCGGATCTCGGCAAGAAATTCAACTCCGCCGTCTTCCCCGGCCTGCAGGGCGGCCCCTTGATGCATGTCATCGCCGCCAAGGCGGTGGCCTTCGGCGAAGCGCTGAAGCCGGAATTCAAGGCCTATGCGAAGAATGTGGTGGAGAATGCCAAGGCGCTGGCCGAGGTGCTCAAGGATGGCGGGCTGGATATCGTCAGTGGCGGCACCGATACCCATCTGATGCTGGTGGACCTGCGCCCCAAGGGCGCCAAGGGCCGCCCCACCGAACATGCGCTGGACCGGGCCGGCATCACCTGCAACAAGAATGCGGTGCCCTTCGACACCGAAAAGGCCGTGCTGACCTCCGGTATCCGTCTGGGAACCCCCGCCGGCACCACCCGCGGCTTCGGCGTCGCCGAGTTCCGCGAAATCGGCAAGCTGATCGTGGAAGTGGTGGATGCCGTCGCCAAGAATGAAGACGGCGACGCGCAGATCGAGCAGAGCGTCGCCCGTCGCGTCGGTGAACTCTGCGCCCGCTTTCCGATCTATCGATAAGGACCCGCCATGCGTTGCCCCTTTTGCGGACATGACGACAGCCAGGTGAAGGACTCGCGTCCTTCCGAGGACAATTCGGCCATCCGCCGCCGCCGGCATTGCCCGGAATGCGGCGGCCGCTTCACCACCTTCGAGCGGGTGCAGCTGCGCGAACTGATCGTGGTCAAGAAGAATGGCCGCCGGGAATCCTTCGACCGCGACAAGCTGGAACGCTCCATCAACCATGCGCTGCGCAAGCGCCCGGTGGAACGCGAACGGGTGGACCGTACCATCACCGGCATCGTGCGCCGCCTGGAATCCATGGGCGAGAATGAAATTCCCGCCAATGTGATCGGCGAGCTGGTGATGCAGGCGCTGGCCAGCCTCGACAAGGTCGCCTATGTCCGCTTCGCCTCGGTCTATCGCAATTTCCGCGAGACACGGGACTTCGAGGCGCTGATCGGCGAACTTGAAGGCGACGATAAGGTCTGACTTGAACATTTTGATCATTGATGCCCGCTACCATCCGGCCGTCGCCGACGCGCTGGTTGATGGCGCTACCGGCGCGCTGGAAAAGGGCGATGCGCGCTTCGTGCGCGTCTCCGTGCCCGGAGTTCTGGAAGTCCCGGGCGCCATCGCCATTGCCGCCCGTTCAGGCAAGCCGTTCGACGGCTATGTCGCGCTGGGCTGTGTGCTGGCCGACACCAGGATCGCCGGCACCCTGTATGAAGAGACGGTGCGGGCCTTGATGCATCTGGGAACGCAGGGACTTTGCATTGGCAATGGCATCGTGATGGCGGCGGACGAGGGCGCGGCGCTGGATCAGGCCGAAACTCTGGACGTCGGCGGCGACGCCGCGCGGGCGGCCCTGTCATTGACGACATTTTCCCAGCGCGTGAACCTGACATGACCAGCCAGTCCGATGCCCGTCATGCCGCGCGCCTGGGCGCGGTGCAGGCGCTCTACCAGATGGAAATGTCCGGCAACGGCGCGGAAGAAGTGGCCGCGGAATTTGCCGAGCATCGCTTCGGCGAATTGCCAGTGCCTCCCGATGGCGAATTCTTTCATGGAATCGTCAACGGCGTGCCACAGCACCAGGTCGAGATTGACCGCGCCATCGCCGCGTCCCTGTCGGAGAAATGGAAACTGGAACGGGTGGACTCGATTCTGCGCGCCATCCTGCGCTGCGGCGTGTTCGAACTGGTGGGGCGGCGCGATGTGCCGGCCAGGGTCGTGATTGACGAGTATGTCGCCGTGTCGGGCGCCTTCTTCGGCGGCGACGAGCCGGGCTTCGTCAATGCCGCGCTGGATACCATTGCCCGCCGCAAGCGCGCTCCGGAATTCGGTTTGCCTGTTCCCGAGGGTGAGCTGGACTTCTAGCTCGTTTCGCATTTGCGAAGTCGCGCTTTTGTAGTCTTCCTTGCCTTGTCTGCGCGCGCGCCGCCATGCGAGCATCCCTCAAATTAAAGGCTGAGGGGAAACTGACATGGACATCAAGAAGCGTGATTTTCTGCTGGCGGGCGCCGCCATCGGCGTGGGCGTCGCCGCCACCGCCGCCATGGCGCAGCCGCGCCCAGTCAATTCCGGCAAGCAGCCGTCTTCGGTGGACCGCAACTACAAGCCGCGCCGCCTGAACAAGTGCATCGAACTGTGGGAAGACGGCCAGCCCGCCTATTATACCAGCGCCGGGGTCGGACCTGGCGTGGACCCCTACGAACAGGGCAAGCGCATGTGCAAGACCTGGGCGGACGTCATCGCCTATGACATGGAGCATGGCTGCTTCGACCTGAAAGAGCTGCGCGAATTCATGCGCGGGCTGAAGGATGGCGGCGGCACCGCCTCGGGCCACAGGTTTCCCACCGTGTTCGTGACGCCGCCGGTCATCGGCCTGGACGAGGCCTATGCCCGCGCCAACACCTGGGTGCTGGAGCAAATTCTCTGCACCGGGGTGATGGGCCTCAACCTCTGCCATGCCCGCGATCCGCGCGCGATCGAGACCTATGCCCATATGGGCTGCCGTTATCCCTTCCAGGACACGCCCGGTGTCACCACCAAGCTGCGCATGCAGGGCTTGCGCGGCAACAGCGCCAGCTATGCCGCCGACATCTGGGGCGTGGCAGGCGGCACCTATCAGCACATCGCCGACCTGTGGCCGCTCAATCCGCGCGGCGAACTGATCTTCGGCGTCAAGATCGAGGACACCTACGCCAACAGGAATGTGAACATGACCCTGGCGCTGCCCGGCATTGCCTTCGCGGAATGGGGCCCCGGCGACAACAATCTGTGGCTCAACGGCTATAACGGCGTCGCCGATGGCGGCCTCTCCGGCCATCCCGTGGTGCGTGATGCGCAGGGCCGGGTGGTTGAAGATGTTTCCGCGCTTCCCAACATGGAAGCGGTGCGCCAGCAGGTTCTGGCGGCGTGCAAGAAAAACAACGTCAAGTTCCTCAATGCCGCCGAGACCGATCCGGGCCACAACAACGTGATTCAGCAGATCAAGGACGGAACGATGCTGGTTGCGGCGGGCGGTGGCGGCGAAGCTGTCGCCATCATGGGCCGTGAATTCACCAAGCGTAAGATGCCGGTCTAAGATCAGCATTTTGCATCAGGCGCGGGGCGCGGAGCTTTAGCTGCCGCGCCCTTTGCTTTAGGCTTGCGTCATGGATGAGTTCGGCGTCATCGCCAAGTATTTCGTACCGCTGGCGGGCGAGGGCGCTTTTGGCCTGACCGATGATGTGGCGCTGCTGCCGCAGCGGCCCGGCCACGATCTGCTGGTGACCACCGACGCCATCACCGAGGGCGTGGATTTCTTTGGATTCGATCCGTCCTCGACCATTGCGCGCAAGGCGCTGCGGGTGAACCTTTCCGACCTCGCCGCCAAAGGCGCGGTGCCGGCATATTACCTGCTCAACCTGTCGCTGCCCCACACCGTGACACCGGACTGGCTGGCGGGTTTTGCCGAAGGGCTGGCTTCGGATCAGGACCAATATAGCCTCAGCCTGCTGGGTGGCGACACCGGGGCCACCGACGGACCGCTTTCGATTGCGGTCACGGCGTTCGGTTTTGTGCCGACCGGAAAAATGGTGAAACGCGGCGGCGCGCGTGTTGGCGATGATGTGTATGTGACAGGCAGTATCGGCGAGTCCGGCGGCGGGCTGGCGATCTTTCGCCGGGAAACGCACACGCTTCCGGACGCGGATCGCGACAGTCTGATTGCGCGCTACCGTACGCCTGAACCGCCGGTCACCTTCGCCTCGGGCTTGCGCGATGTCGCCCATGCCAGCGTGGATGTATCGGATGGATTGGTTGCCGATCTGGGCCACATCGCCTCCGCATCCGGTGTGCGGATCGTGGTCAAGGGTGAAGCCGTGCCGCTGTCCGCGCCGCTGCGCGCCTTGTGGGGCGACAACACACTTTTGCGCGCCGTCACAGCGGGCGACGACTACCAGATCGCCTTCACCGGACCGCCGGGCCTCAGCGGTCTCTTCACCCGCATCGGCCATGTTGAGGCAGGCGAGGGCGTCAGCTTGACCCTGAATGGCAGTGATATTGCGGTGCCCAAAACCGGCTACCGGCACTTCTGATGCTTCAATCGCGCGCGAGAGCTTCTGATTGTAACCAGGCGCGCGCCAAGCTATTTATTCGCGTATGGGGAAATTCCGCTGCGTGGGGAGCGCCGGCAATGACAAGATCGCAGGCGGCGTTTGCAGGAATGATGCTTGGCTGGCTTTCGCTCTGCGGAGCCGCATTT
>CANKIV010000086.1 GCA_947482125.1 Alphaproteobacteria bacterium | reverse complement strand
TGGCCCAGGGCATCGAGGTTGTCGCGGCGCTGCCCGATCCGGTGGGCCGCGAGCTGGCGCGCTGGTCGCGCCCCAATGGGCTCGACATCGCCCGCATCGCCACCCCCATCGGCGTCATCGGCATCATCTATGAATCCCGGCCCAATGTGACGGCGGATGCCGGCGCGCTGGCCTTGAAGTCGGGCAATGTCGCCATCCTGCGCGGCGGCTCGGATTCCATCCGTTCGGCGGGGGCCATCCAGGCGGCGATGAGCGAAGGCCTGAAAGCGGCCGGCTTGCCGGAAGCGGCGATCCAGGTGGTCAAAAGCACCGACCGCGCCGCGGTGGGCCTGATGCTGGAAGGGCTCGGCGGCACGGTGGACCTGATCATTCCGCGTGGCGGCAAGGGCCTGACCGGGCGCGTGATCAACGAGGCGCGGGTGCCGGTGCTGGCCCATCTTGAAGGCCTTTGCCATGTCTTCATTCACGCCCAGGCCGATCTGGACAAGGCGCGCAGCATCACCCTGAACGCCAAGATGCGGCGCACCAGCATCTGCGGCGCGGCGGAAACCCTGCTGATTGATCGTGCCGTGCTGCAATCGCATGGCGTGCCGGTGCTGGAGGATTTGGCCAGGGCGGGCTGCGAGATCCGCGGTGACGAAGCGGTGCGCAGCGTGTTTCCGTCCGCCAAGGCTGCGACCGAGGAAGACTGGAAGACCGAATATCTCGAAGCCATCATCGCGGTGCGCGTGGTCGATGGCCTGGAACAGGCCATTCAGCATATCGAGCATTACGGCTCGCATCACACCGACTCCATCGTCACCGAAAATGCCGCCGCCGCCGAAAGCTTCATGAACAGCGTCGACAGCGCCATCGTGCTGTGGAACGCCTCCACGCAGTTCGCCGATGGCGGCGAATTCGGCATGGGCGCGGAAATCGGCATCGGCACCGGCAAGATGCATGCCCGTGGTCCGGTCGGCGCCGAACAGCTCACCACCTTCAAGTATGTGGTGCGCGGGAACGGACAGACACGTGCTTAAGGCCCGCCCCTAGAAGGAGCCGTCATGACCACCCATTCCGGCGGTTGCCATTGCGGCAAGATCGCCTACAGCTTTGAAGGCGAGATCGGCGAGGTGCTGGACTGCAACTGCTCGCTTTGCCAGAAGCGCGGCGGGCTGTTGCATTTCATTGCGCAAAGCGCCTTCACCCTGAAAACCCCGACGGACGATATGGGCACCTATCAGTTCAACAAGCACCATTTGAGCCATCATTTCTGCAAGACCTGCGGCATCGCGCCCTTCACCGAAGGTACCGATCCCAAGGGCAACAAGATGGTGGCGATCAACGTACGCTGCGTGGATGGTCTCGATATTCCAAGTCTGAAGATCAAGCACTTCAACGGGCGTGATATCTGAGATGCGGACGCACTGGACCCGTGCGCCGGGGCCGGTCGCATCCGGCCTGCGCATCGGCCTGCTGGGCGGTTCCTTCGATCCTGCCCATGGCGGCCATCTTTATGTCAGCCGCATCGCGCTCAAGGCGCTGAAACTGGATTATGTCTGGTGGCTGGTGTCACCGGGAAATCCGCTCAAGTCCGCGCCCGATGCCTTGGCAGTGCGCCTGGCGCGGGCGCGCAACGCGGCCCGGGACGGGCGCATTTTCGCCACCGATATCGAAGCGCGGCTGGGCACCCGCTTCACCATCGATTCCGTGACGGCGCTCCAGAAACGCTTCCCCCAGGTCCATTTCATCTGGCTGATGGGCAGCGACAATCTGGAACAATTCTCCCGCTGGCGGCGGTGGCGGGCGCTCGCGGCGCGCATTCCAATTGCCGTGGTGCGGCGGCCCGGCTCGGTGCTGGCCTCGCTGCATGCCGGCCTGGCGCGATATGCCGGAGTCGCGCGCCGCCTGGGCTCCCCACCCTCTTGGGTGGTTCTGGATGGCCCGCGCAGTTCCGAGAGCTCCACCGAGCTGCGGGAACTGGCCCTTGGTGCCGCCGCCGAGGCCATGCTAAACCTCACGCCCTAGCTGCAAAGGACGCAAGCCCTGAAATCCGCCAAGAAGCCCGCGAAAAAAGCCGCGAAGAAGCCTGCCGCCAAGAAAGCCGCCCCCAAGCCCGTCAAAAAGGCGGTCAAAAAGGCACCAGCGAAAAAGCCCGTCGCAAAACCCGCTCCGAAACCCGCCCCAAAGCCGGTCAAAAAGCCGGCGAAGAAGGCGGCGAAAAAGGCGGTCCAGACCATCGTCAAACCGGCGCCAGCGAAAAAGGCGACGCAGAGCGACCTGCTGGACCGCATCCTGATCTCGCTGGACGACGACAAGGCCGAGAATATCGTCACCATCAATCTCGAGGGTCGCTCTTCGCTGTGCGACGCGGCGGTGATCGCATCGGGACGCTCTTCGCGCCATGTCGGCGCCATGGCCGATCATCTGGCGCGCAAGCTGAAAGAGGGTGGCTATGGCACCCGCCCGATCAGCGGCCAAGGCCAGGGTGACTGGGTGCTGGTGGATGCCGGCGATGTGATCGTGCATCTCTTCCGTCCCGAAGTGCGCGAATATTACGACCTGGAAGGCATGTGGTCGGTCGGGCGCAAATAAATGCGCCTTTGGATCTATGCCATCGGCCATATGCGTGGCACGCCCGAAGGCCAGCTGTGCGAGGAGTTCTGCGACCGCGCCCGCAAGCTGGGGCGCAACATGGGCTTCTCCACCGTGGCGCTGGAAGAACTCCCCGTCGGCAAGCAGCGTGACGCGGCCACCCGCATGAAAGACGAAGCCGAGCGGCTGTCCGCCCGGCTTCCCGACGGCGCCCATATCGTGCTGCTGGATGCGCGCGGCAAGGGCATGACATCCGAAGACTTCGCCGAAATGCTGGGCAGTCTGCGCGACGTCGGCACCAAGGATATCGCCTTTGTCATCGGCGGGCCCGACGGGCTGGCGCCGCTGCCCGGCAAGAAGGCGGGCCGCAGCCTGGCCTTCGGCCCCCAGACCTGGCCGCATCTGCTGGCCCGCGCGCTGCTGACCGAACAGGTCTATCGCGCGCTGACGATCCTGGCCGGCCATCCCTATCACCGGGCCTGACAGCAAAAAGCCGCCACGCTTTCGCGCAGCGGCTCTCCATTTTTAGAAAAATTAAGAAGCGCTGGAGCAGATGTTCTCGTGGATGGCACAGTCGCTGGCGCCGGTTTCCTGACACTGGGCCATCGCCGTCTGGGTGGCGGTGACCTGATCGCGGCCCTGCACCAGGAAAGAGGCGTTGCGTTCGACGCTGATCGCCAGCGCGCCGCAATTGTCTTTCAGGCTGACCTTGACCACGCAGTCCTTGGCGCCGGCCGCCTTGTTGCATTCGGCGATGGAGCGCTTGTAGGCCGCGATCGGGTCGGTATAGCCCCAGGCGCCGCCATAGGTGAGGGAGGTGTCGGACATGGCGATGGCGCCATACGGTCCGACCTCGGGCTTGCTCAGTTTCCAGTAGGCCACGCCGGCCAGGACCAGCAGCGAGACCAGCAGCAGGCCCAGCAGGCCATAGGGTTTCTTGGGTTCGTCGTAACGGTGATCGCCATGCATGGGGCAACCTTCTCCTTCAATGTCGGGAGGGTCCCTTCAAGCCCTGTGCCAACCTTTATCCGGCCTTTGCGTGTCGCGGCGGCACGGCCTAACCCTTCCTTAACCATAAAGAGGGATGCTTGTGTGTCGCAGTGGGACATTCCCCTTGGAAATCAAAGGCCCCGGTCGCGTTGAGACGTCCGCCATCAAGCGCAAGGCACCCGCCGGCGCTTCCAGTGGCGGCTTCAGCGTGAGCGGCGCGCCCGAAAGCCACGGCCAGATCGTCGCCGGTCCCGGACCCATCGCGGCGCTGGATTCCATCCTGATGCTGCAGGGCCTGGAGGATTCCACGCAGGGCAAGTCCAAGGGCCTTCAGCATGGCGAACAGCTTCTGGACCTGCTGGATTCGGTGCGGGACGGGCTCCTGGCGGGCGGCATTCCGCGCGCCACCCTCAACAAGCTGGCCGCGGCGGTGACGCGCCGCCATGAAGCCTTTGCCGACCCCCAGCTGCAGGACGTGCTGGACCAGATCGAGCTGCGCGCCCATGTCGAGCTGGCGAAGCTCGAAGTCCTCGACAAGCGCGTCGCCTAAAGCACGGGCCTTTTCCATCCTGGGTTCGTCGCGCGTCGCTCATGGGCTATTCGCCCACATCGCTCCTTGCTCCTGCCCAGTCTGAAAAATCCCTCGTGCTTACAGGCCGAGAAAAGGTGCGAAGCCACCATAAATCATGCGCTTGCCGTCAAACGGCATGTCCTTGTTCATGCCGTCGAGGCGCGGGTCCTCGATCGCCTTCTTGTTGCAGGCATCGCGCACCTCTTTCGACGGATAGACGATCCAGGAAAAGATCACGATCTCGTCCTCCTTGGCCTGCACGGCGCGGGGAAAAGAGGTCAGTTCGCCATACGGCACATCATCGCCGATACACTCGACATAATCGGTGGCGCCGAATTCGCGCCAGAGCGGCTCGCACTTGCGCGACATCTCCTTGTAGGCGTCCAGCTTGTTCTTCGGAACCGCGATCACAAAACCGTCAACATAGGCCATGGCGTATCTCCGTCATTTCGTCCCGAGGACGCGGGAACCCGCTCCGATCCGACAGAGTTGACCAAAAAATCGGACAATAAAAAAGGCGGCCAGGGCCGCCTTTTTGTCAGATATCGAGCAGAAGCCGCTGGGGGTCTTCCAGATTGTCCTTCACCTTCACCAGGAAGGTGACGGCCTCGCGGCCGTCCACGATGCGGTGATCATAGGACAGCGCCAGATACATCATCGGGCGGATCTCGATCTTGTCACCGACCGCCATGGGGCGGGGCTGGATCTTGTGCATGCCCAGAATGCCCGACTGGGGCGAATTCAGGATCGGCGTGGACATCAGCGAACCGAATACCCCGCCATTGGTGATGGAGAAAGTGCCGCCCTGCAGCTCTTCCAGCTTCAGCTTGTTGTCGCGGGCGCGGGTGCCGAAATCCACGATGGCCTTTTCAATGTCGGCCAGCGACAGGCGATCGGCATCGCGCACCACCGGCACCACCAGCCCGCGCTCGGTCGACACCGCGATGCCGATATCGAAGTAATTCTTGTAGACGATGCTGTCGCCTTCGATCTCGGCATTGACGTTGGGCAGTTCCTTCAGCGCCGCGACCACGGCCTTGGCGAAGAAGCCCATGAAGCCCAGCTTCACGCCATGCTTCTTCTCGAACACATCCTTGTAGGAGGCGCGAAGGCCCATCACCGCTGTCATGTCCACCTCGTTGAAGGTGGTGAGCTGAGCGGCGGTGTTCTGCGATTCCTTCAGGCGCAGCGCGATGGTCTTGCGCAGCCGGGTCATCGGCACGCGTTCCTCGCGCGCTTCATTGTGGCGGGGGCCTGCCGGGGCGGCGGAGGCGGGCGTCGGGGCCGAGGAGCGCGCGGCGAGCGCACCCAGCATGTCGCCCTTGGTAACGCGGCCATCCTTGCCGGTGCCGGCGACGGAGGAAACGGCGATACCGGATTCCTCGGCAATGCGCTTGGCCGACGGCATGGCCGGCGCGTCGGTCTTGGCGGGAGCAGGGGCGGGAGCGGAAGCCTTGGGCGCTTCGGCCTTGGCGGCGGGAGCGGGTTTGGCGGCGGCAGGCTTGGCGGCGCCGGCCGCGCCTTCCGCAATGGCGCCCAGCAGCGCGCCCACCTGAACGGTGGCGCCGGCCTGGGCGGAGATGGATTCAATGGCGCCGTCGGCAGGCGAGGGCACTTCCACCGTCACCTTGTCGGTTTCCAGTTCCAGCAATGGCTCGTCGCGCTTGACCGTATCGCCTTCCTTCTTGAACCACTTCGAAATGGTCGCCTCGGTGACGGACTCGCCCATGGCTGGGACTTTGATTTCAATGGTCATAAGCGACTCTACTCGATTAGAGGGTCAAAGCGTCGTTGAGGAAGGCAGCGAGTTCGGCCAGGTGCTGCTTCATCAGGCCCGCCGCGGTGGAGGCATATTCGGGACGACCGGTATAGCGCGGGCTGGCCTTGCCGCCCAGCTTGGCGACCGTGTCTTCGATGCGCGAGCGCACGAAATGCCAGGCGCCCTGGTTCTGGGGCTCTTCCTGGCACCAGACGATCTCGGCCTTGGGGAAACGGGCCAGTTCCTGGGCCAGCACGTTCTCCGGGAAGGGATAGAGCTGTTCCAGGCGCAGGATCTGGATGCGGTTCTCGCCCCGCTTCTCGCGCTCTTCCATCAGGTCGAAATAGACCTTGCCGGTGCACAAGACGACACGCTTGATCTTGTCGTCGCTCACCAGCTTGACCGTGGTGGCGCCGGGCACGACTTCGGCCTGGTCGCGCAACACGCGATGGAAGGAGGTGCCCGGAACCATGTCCGACAGGAAGCTGGTGCACTTCTTGTGGCGCAGCAGCGACTTGGGCGTCAGCACGATCAGGGGCTTGCGGAAGCTGCGATGCATCTGGCGGCGCAGGATGTGGAAATAATTGGCCGGCGTGGTCGGCACGCAGACCTGCATATTGTCCTGGGCGCAAAGCTGCAGGTAGCGCTCGAGGCGGGCGCTGGAATGTTCCGGCCCCTGGCCTTCATAGCCGTGCGGCAGCAGCAACGTGATGCCCGACATGCGCAGCCATTTCATTTCGCCTGAAGCGATGAACTGGTCCATCACCACCTGGGCGCCGTTGGCAAAGTCGCCGAACTGGGCTTCCCACAGAACCAGCGCCTTGGGCTCGGCCGTGGAGTAGCCGTATTCAAAGCCCAGCACCGCTTCTTCCGACAGCAAGGTGTCGATGATTTCGAAGCAGCCCTGATCCTTGTCGATATGCTGGAGCGGGTAGTAACGTTCCTCAGTCTGCTGATCGACCAGCGCGGCATGGCGCTGGCTGAAAGTGCCGCGGGTGGAATCCTGTCCCGAAAAACGGACATAGGAACCTTCATCCAGCAGGCTGCCCAGCGCCAGAGCTTCGCAGGTCGCCCAGTCGAAGCCTTCGCCGCTTTCGAACATCTTGGCCTTGGCTTCCAGCTGGCGGGCGATGGTCTTGTGCAGGTTGAGGCCTTCTGGCGCCGTGACCAGCGCCTTGCCGACCTTGCGCAGAACCTCTTCCGCCACGCCGGTTTCGCCGCGGCGGTCGCTGTTCTTGGGGGCGGTTTCCAGCCCCTGCCAGCGGCCATCCAGCCAGTCGGCGCGGTTGGGCAGATGCGACTTGGAGGCTTCGAATTCCTGGTCCAGCTTCTGGATGAAAGCATCGCCCATCGCGTCGGCTTCGCCTTGCGTCAGCGTACCTTCCTTCACCAGCCTGGCCGTGTAGAGCTGCAGGGTCGAAGCGTGATCCTTGATCACCCGGTACATCAGCGGCTGGGTGAAGGCCGGCTCGTCGCTCTCGTTATGACCGAACCTGCGATAGCAGATCATGTCGAGCACGACGTCTTTCTTGAATTTCTGGCGGAATTCGATGGCGATGCGGGTGGCATGCACCACGGCTTCGGGATCGTCGCCATTCACGTGGAAAATCGGCGCCTGCACCATCAGGGCGATGTCGGTGCAATAGGGCGAGGAGCGCGAGAACATCGGCGCGGTGGTGAAGCCGATCTGGTTGTTGATGACGAAGTGCATGGTGCCGCCGGTGCGGAAGCCCTTGATGCCCGACATGGCGAAACATTCGGCCACCACGCCCTGGCCCGCGAATGCGGCATCGCCATGGATCAGGACCGGCAGCACGCTGGTGCGCGCATCGATATCGCGCAGCTGCCACTGCTTGGCGCGGGCCTTGCCCAGCACCACCGGATTGACGATTTCCAGATGCGAGGGGTTGGGGGTCAGCGACAGGTGAACCTTGTGGCCGTCAAACTCGCGGTCGCTGGAGGCGCCCAGATGGTATTTGACGTCGCCCGAGCCTTCGACATCCGAAGGATTGGCCGCGCCGCCCTGGAATTCGTGGAACAGCTGGCGATAGGGCTTGCCCATCACATTGACCAGCACGTTCAACCGGCCGCGATGGGCCATGCCCAGCACGATTTCGCTCACCCCCAGCTGGCCGCCGCGCTTGATGATCTGTTCCAGCGCCGGGATCGTGGCCTCGCCGCCGTCCAGGCCGAAGCGCTTGGTGCCGACGAAACGGTTGGAGGCAAATTTCTCGAAGCCTTCGGCCTCGATCAGCTTGTTGAGGATCGCCTTCTTGCCTTCAGGCGTGAAGCCGATCTGGTTGTCGGCGCCTTCGATGCGGCGCTGCAGCCAGCTCTTCTGCTCGGCATCGTTGATGTGCATGAACTCATAGCCGATGCGGCCGCAATAGATGGTGCGCAGTTTTTCCAGCAGGGCGCGCGGCGTGGTCGTGTCGAGGCCCAGAATGCCGTCGACATAGACCGGCGTATCCAGCGCGGCGCCTTCGAACTGGTAATGCTTGGGGTCCAGGGTCGCTTGCGGCGTCTTGGGCGTGATGCCCAGCGGATCGAGATCGGCCTCGAGATGGCCGATCATGCGATAGGCGCGGATCATCTGCACCGCATGGATGGAGGCGCGCGCCGCTTCGGTGGTGCTGGCGGCGGACGGGGCGGCAGCGGCGGGCTTGCCCTTGCCGTCTTTTGGGCCCGGCTTGCCCGGGGCGGCGGGGGGGTCCTGGCCGGTAAGGGCGGCGATCAGGTCGCCGCTGGCGAAATCGGGTTTGCTGTCGCGCTTCCAGGCCGGGCCACGGCCCAGCTGGGTGGGCGAAAGCCCCTGTTCGCCGGCCTGGGCGAAATAGGCCTGCCAGCCTTCTTCGACCGAACCCGGGTTGGCCAGCCAGGCGGCATAGAGCTGCTCGACATAGGCGGCGTTGGTGCCGTTGAGAAAGGAGGTCGCTTCGAAAATTTCGTTGGAAGCGCGGTTCAGTTTGTCTGATGGGGATTGTTCAGTCATTTCAAACGCTTATGGCTGAGCTTGTTGGGCTCTGGCCCTTCCTGGTGCCGCGTCGCTGTTGGCGGTGCGTGGTAACTGCTTCTTCCAGCCGATTCAACGCTGAATGCGGTTAATATGGGCTCAATAAGCCCCATATGCACGGCAAAAGCGGTGGACGTGCCCCGCCGCGCGCGCATGTCCCCAGTCCAATTTGTGGACCGGGAGGATGACGGTTTGAAGGCGGCTATTTACCGGAGAGCAATTCGACCAGGGTGGTGCCCAGCGCAGCAGGGTTCGGCGAGACGCGGATGCCCGCCGCCTTCATCGCCTCGATCTTGCTGTCGGCGCCGCCCTTGCCGCCCGAAATGATGGCGCCGGCATGGCCCATGCGGCGACCCGGCGGCGCGGTGACGCCGGCGATGAAGCCCACCATCGGCTTTTTCACCTTGGATCGCTTGAT
>CANKIV010000085.1 GCA_947482125.1 Alphaproteobacteria bacterium | reverse complement strand
TCGCCGTTTTCGATCAACTCACGCCGGAAGCTAACGGGGGGTTCTTCGATTGGCGCGGCCAGCCTGTGCCTTGGTGATCGCACGGTAACCGCCCGCCTCCGAATGTCCGCTTTTGGCGCAAAGCGGACATTGGCCGGATCGGGGACGGATGCCCGTTTTGGGTGAAAAGCGGACATAGTCCCAATTAGGGGGAGTGGCCGGTTTTGGAACTTCGGGTGGCCTAATTCAGCCAGTACCCAGTATTGAAATCCCGTCAGGGGCTCCTATCTCTTCAGTGTCGCCTTCTCTCCCCCCGAAGGCGGCGATGACCTCGCTCTTTCTCCCCCCTTGAGCGCGGTTTAAAACTGGCCGGTGGCGCGCCCTAACAGGCTGTGCCGCCGGCCTTTTTCTTTGTGCTATGCTGGCCGGATATTCATGGGGCTATTTCGGGGGAAATATCATGTGTGACTGCAAGATGGACAGGCGCTCGCTCGGCAAGTTGCTGGCGGGCGCGGCAGGCGCCAGCGCATTGCCGGGCGCGGCCAAGGCCGCGCATGTGACGGCGCTGGCCATCACCTGCATCGACTACCGGCTGGTGGATGACGCGGTGCAATTCTTCCACGCCAAGCACCTGACCAAGGACTACGACCAGGTGTCGCTGGCGGGCGCCTCGCTGGCCGCCGTGTCCAGCAAATTCCCCTCGTCCAATGCCGCCTTCTGGGATCATGTCGGCATCGCCAAGCAGCTGCATCACATCAAGAAGCTGATCGTGGTCGATCACCGCGACTGCGGCGCCTACAAGGTGGCCTTCGGCACGGCCTTCAAGGGCGAGGGTGCGGCGGAAACCACCCAGCACAAGTCGGTGATGCAGCAGGTCAAGGCCAAGCTGGCCAAGACCCATCCCGACCTGACCTGCGAATTCTACCTGATGGCGCTGGACGGCAAAGCCGAGCGGATCGTCTAGAAGAAGAAGCGCGTGCTGAACTGGAGCTGGGTGTCGTCGCGGTTCGCTGCGCCCATGCCGGCGTTGACATATTCGCCGCGCCGGGAATGCAGCGCGATCACTTCGCCGGTGACGCGCAGCCAGGCAAAGCGCGACCAGGACACGGCAGCAGTGAAGGCATTGCCGTCTTCATCCCAGACTGCGTTGCGCGCAGCCGCCCGCCGGGTGGCGAACAGATCCTCGCGGGCGCTGAACCGCCAGTCGTCCAGGTCGTAGCTGGCCAGCAGGAAAGCCGACTGGAATTTGGTGTCGCTGTAGAAGGTCGGCCCCGCCACGATGGTCTGGCCGCGCATGGCTTGGGCAATCAGCATCACCGGCCCGATATCGGTGCGCCCGCCCACGCTCCAGAAGCGGGTGTTCCAGCCGGTGTCGCGCGCGGTCCTGGCATAGGGATCGCCCTGATTGTCGTAGCGGATCACCGAGATCTTGCCGACCTCCGGCACTTGCAGGCTCGCGCCCGCATACCAGCCGGGGCGGCCGTCAATCTCGTCGAACATGCCGGTGCGCGCGTAAGCGGGCTGGAAGATCAGGCGCTGCGAGGCCACCGGCAATCGCACCCGTTCGAACAATCCCATGGGCCGGTCGCCCAGCGCCCAGCCGCGTGCCGCCAGCACAGTGCCATTCTCGTCATTGCAGCAGAGGATGGCGGCGATCAGCGACAGGGTGCCGTAGTCGTTCTTCCAGCGCAGAAGCGCTTCGCTGCCGATGGTGCGCAGTTCGTCGCCGATCCAGCTGTTGATGGCCGACGGCGTCAAGGTATAGGGGCTGGCCCAGCCCAGATCGTCATTCTCCAGGCTGATGGTGGGAAAGAAGGCGCCGGTCTTCACCGACCAGGAAACATCGCCTTCGGTATCGGGCGCATAATGGACATAGGCTTCCAGCGCATCGACCACGTCGGGTGTCAGCGGTTCGGCGCGCAGCACCGCCACCGCGTCCCATTCCTCGTTGATGGTCCAGTCGGCCTGCGCGACGGCTTCCGCAAAGCGCAGATGCATGCCGCCGTCGCCATAGCGGAATTTTCCAAGCCCCCCCTTGAGCCAGCTGGGGGGACCGGCGGCGGCCACGCTGCGCAGGTCGCCGTAACCGGTGATCGTGAGATCATCGGAGATATCCAGGGCCTTTGCGCCTGACGCCCAAACGGCGAAAAGCGCGGCCGCGAGCAGCGGGCCTATACGCATGCCGCCCAGACTAGGCGCACAGGCTTAATTCGCGGTTTACCTCACCGCGAACCTTAAAATTCAACCGCTTACGTCAGGCTGTTGCAAAAGGTCTGGATGCGCTTGCAGGCCTCTTCCAGCGCCTCGTTCGAGGTGGCGTAGGAGATGCGGAAGAAAGGCGACAGGCCAAATGCCGCGCCATGCACCACCGCCACGCCCGTCGCTTCCAGCAGTTCGCCGACGAAGGTCGCGTCGCTGTCGATCACCTTGCCGCCCGGCGTCTTCTTGCCGATCAGCTTGCGGATGGAGGGATAGACATAGAAGGCGCCTTCCGGACGGGGACATTCGATGCCCGCGCACTGGTTGAGCATCGAGACCACCAGGTCGCGGCGGCCTTCGAACAGCTTCTGGAAACCCGGAATGAAATCCTGGGTGCCGTTCAGGGCTTCCACCGCCGCCCATTGCGAGATGGAGGTGGCGTTGGTGGCCGATTGCGACTGCAGCTTGGCCATCGCCTTGATCAGGTCTTCGGGACCGGCGCAGTAACCGATGCGCCAGCCGGTCATGGCATAGGCTTTCGACACGCCGTTCATGGTCAGGGTGCGGTCGTACAAAGCCGGCTCGACTTCCAGCACGGTGGTGAACCTGAAGCCGCCATAGACCAGATGCTCATACATGTCATCGGTCAGCACCCAGACATGGGGATGCTTCATCAGCACGTCGGTCAGCGCCTTGAGCTGTTCGCGCGTATAGCAGGCGCCGGTGGGGTTGGAGGGCTGGTTGAAGATCAGCCATTTGGTCTTGGGCGTGATGGCCTTTTCCAGCGCCTCGGGGGTCAGGCGGAAGCCGTCTTCCAGGCTGCACTCTACGATTACCGGCGTGCCGCCGCCCAGAAGCACGATGTCGGGATAGCTCACCCAATAGGGCGCCGGCACGATCACTTCGTCGCCCGGATTGAGGGTCGCCAAAAGTGCGTTGAACAGGATGGTCTTGCCGCCCGGCGAGACGAAGGTCTGGGATGGCTTGTAGTCGATATTGTTCTCGCGCTTGAACTTGGCGGCGATGGCGGCGCGCAGTTCGGGAATGCCTTCCACGGCGGTGTACTTGGTCTGGCCGCTGTTGATCGCCCGGATCGCGGCGTCCTTGATGTTCTGGGGGGTGTCGAAATCCGGCTCGCCCGCGGCCAGGCCGATCACGTCGCCGCCCGCCGCCTTCATCTCGCGCGCCTTGGTGGTGATCGCGATGGTGGGCGAGGGCTTGATGCGGCCCAGAGAGGCGGCCAGGAAATCCTTGGGAAGCGGCATGGGGCGGGCTTTCGAAAATGCTGGCGGTGGATAACAACGCGGGGGCTTTGGGGCAAGAAGACACCGGGAAAACCGGCGATTTTCCTGTGAACCCCCTGCCCTAGGCCCGCCAAAAGCGCCAAAAGCACCAGCGGCGATCATGCTAGAATTGCGCCCGAGACATAACGAGTCGCAAGCCCATGCGCCCCGCACACCTGATTTTGGCTTTTGCGTTGTTAGCGCTCACCGCCTGTTCCAAGCCCGTCCCGCCGGTCGGCAAGTGGGAAGGCGGCACCGAACGCGGCGGCACGCTGGTTGTGGCCCGTGTCGAGGTTCTGCCCAATGGCACCGTGCGGGTGATGGCGCCCGACATCACCAACGTCATGGCCCCGCGCCACCGCATCGATATCCTGCGCGACCGCATGGCCGCCGACTTGGTCAATGGCTGGAGCGAGATCAAGCCGCGCATGTTCGATTTCGACGGCAAGACCTTCCGCAAGCCCGGCGGGATCGCGCCGCAGATGGTGTGGGACAAGAACACCAATCAGATGGTCCTGCAGCTCTACATCGGCGCCAATCCCGCGCTGCCGGTCCCGCTGCGCCCGGTGTCGGAATTTCATGACAGCCCTTGGGCATCGGGCTGAAAACACCGCGTTGACAATCTGTCCGTAAAACCCGAGCCTCCCTCAAAAGCGGGCTTAACTCCGCATCTTTGGGCTGGAAAAAATGGGTGTCATGATGTCGAAAATCTCCAAACTGCTGGTTGCTGCCTCCTTCGCCTCGCTGCTGTGCGCGGGCTCCACCCTGGCCCAGACCACGGCGCGAGGGTCGGCCGAGGATTCCACCATCGCCGCCGCGCCACAGGCGCCCGCCGCCAATGAATGGATCACCTGGGGCTATGACCCGGAACGCACGGGCTGGAACCGCGCCGAAACCTCGCTGACCAAGGCCAACGTGAAGGGCCTGCGCCAGGTCTGGAGCACGCCGCTTGGGGTGCCGACCAACCTGGACGTGCTGTCCACCGTCACCGCGCCGGTGATCGCCGCCGGTGTCGCCACGCCCGGCGGCAACAAGGATGTGATGATCATCCTGGGTGCCAACGACGTTCTGTATGCCATCGACGCCGCCACCGGCGCGCAGCTGTGGCAGAAGGCCTATCCCAATCCGCACAAGCCGACCAAGCCCGCCACCTGGCTGTGCCCCAACACGCCCAACGCCACGCCCACCATCGACAAGGCGCGCGGCCTTGTCTTCTTCATGGCCGGCGACGGCCTGCTGCGCGGCATTTCGCTGACCGATGGCGCCGAGAAGATGAAGCCGGTGGAATTCATCGCGCCCTTCGCCCGCGCCTGGAGCCTGAACCTGATCGACGGCATCGTCTATTCCACCAGCGGGCGTGCCTGCGGCGAAGTGGTGGACAAGACCTCGCCCATGTATGACGCCGCCCGCTCGGGCCTGCGCCGGATGCCGGCCGGGCCGATGCTGGACGCCTCCGCCGTGCAGGCCGCCGATGTGCGTGATCTGGGCAACGTGCGGGTGACGCGCTTCTATACCAGCGGCGCGCGCCCCGCCGCGCCCTGGGGCCGCGGCGGTCTTGCCCGTGGTCCGGGCAACAGCGTTTACCTCGAAACCAGCAACGGGCGCTACGATCCCGCCGCCGGCGATTTCAGCGAAAGCATCCTGCGCCTGGCGCCGCAGGCCACGCGGCTGGTGGATTCTTTCACCCCCACCAACTATGCCCACAACCTGGCCAAGGACCTGTCGGGTTCGGCCTCGCCGGTGGTGTTCAACTTCGCCGGCAAGACCCTGGTCGCCTATTCGCAGAAGGAAAGCGTGCTGCGCATCCTGGATGCCAACGCGCTGGGCGGCGACAATCACATGACGCCGCTGTGGGCCTCGCCGCGCCTGGGCAATGACGCGGAGACCGGCACCGATCCGGGCCGCGGCGTGTGGGGCGCCATCACCACCTATGAAAACCCGCAAGGCCGCCGCTTCCTCTATGTCCCGATGAACGGCGAACCGTCTGTCCAGTCACCCGCCTTCCCGCTTGGCAACGGCCCCACGCCCAATGGCCGGGTGATGGCGTTCGAAGTGAAGAATGACGGCGGCAAGATCAGCGCCGTGCCGGTCTGGACCTCCGAAGACATGATCATGCCCGACCCGCCGGTGGTGGCGAACGGCGTGGTCTATGCGCTGGCGACCGGCGGCCAGGCGATGCAGAACTTCGCCAAGCAGGGCGATCCGCGCATGCCCACCACGGTGAGCAACAAGCTGCGCTCGACCCCGGTGTCATCCATGGTGCTGACCGCCTATGACGCCGAGACCGGCAAGCGGCTGTGGACCAGCGGCAAGACGCTGAACGACTGGGTGCATTTCAGCGAGCCGGTTGTGGCGCTGGGCAAGGTGTTTGTCGTGACACACGATGCGCGCGTCATCGCCTTCGGCCTGAAGAAATAGAGTTTCGGCACGGCTTCAAAAAAAACGCGCTGCCCGGAAACGGGCGGCGCGTTTTGCTTTTGACATTGCCGCGCACAAACACAGCAGTGGCGTGGCTCGCAGGTCAGGCCGTCCCCCAGCCGCTGTCCCGCATTGGGAGTGTGAAAATCTGTCACGAAAATTTGTTTCGCCGGGCCTGAGCAGACAGGCCCTTGGCGACATTCCGTTACAATTTTGCAAGCCCCTTCCCTTTTCGTCAGCGCCCCGCAGGAGGAAGCTTTCTGTCGGCTCGTGTCCGTCCGGCGCTCCACCTTAAGGACAAGGCCACTCTAAAGGACGGCCGGGGCGGCTTTGGTGCCCCCCACGTAAAGCCATAACCCCAGCCGTCCATTTCCCCAAAACCGGCCATTCCCCTGCATCCAATGCAGCCAGTGCCCGCATCCCTTAAGGTCGCAGGGCCTTGTCTGAGGCCGCCGGGCCGCCATATTTGCGGGACAGGGCCAGAGCGGGTATCAGGGCCTTAACATCTGGTTTGGTATTTTCCGCGGCGGGGCCGTCCCATTTTAGGTAAGAGAGTTCGATGAAGTCCTTGTTTCATGGCGCCCTTCTGCGTGGCGTAAGCGTCAGCGTCCTGGCCCTCAGCCTGGCCGCCTGTACCGCCAACCCCACCCCGCTGGACCGTCCCGGCGACGTGCCCGCCGCCTTCACCGCCCCCATGGACAAGACCGCCCCTATCTGGCCGCAGGCCGACTGGTGGTCGAAATTCGGCACCGAGGAACTGGCGCCGCTGCAGGAAATTGCCCAGCGCGAAAACCTGGACATCGCCATGGCGGGGGCCCGCGTGCTGCAGGCCGAAGCCCGTGACGGCATCGCCCTCTCGTCCCTGTTCCCCACCCTGGACGCTTCCATCGGCGGCACCCGCAGCGGCGGCAATTCCACCGTTCCGCGCGCCAGCAACCGTTTCAATGCCGGTATCACCGCCAGCTATCAGCAGAGCTTCTTCGGCGGGGAATTCCACAGCCTGCGCGCCGCGCGCGAAAACCTGCGCGCCTTCCGCTATGCCGCCGCGGTGACCGGCATCTCGGTCTCCGCCTCGGTGGCCGACCAGTATTTCACCATCCTGTCGCTGCGCGAGCGCATCGCCATCAACAAGGAAAACGTCGCCGCCGCGCGGCGCATCCTGACCATCACCCAGGCCAAGGTCTCGAGCGGCGTCTCGTCCAACCTGGACCTGGCCGAACAGCAGGCCATCGTGGCGCAGCAGGAATCACGCCTTCCCGGCCTGATCGCCGCCGAACGCGAATCCCGCTATGCCCTGGCGATCCTGCTGGGCCGCGCCCCCGAAAATTACGACGTCAAGGCGCAGAATCTGGACGGCATCATGGCGCCGGCGATCCAGCCGGGCCTGCCGTCCGAATTCCTGCTGCGCAATCCGTCGGTGGCGCAGGCCGAAGCCTCGCTCTATGCCGCCCATGCCAATGTGGACGCGGCGCGCGCTGCCTTCTTCCCGTCGCTCGGCCTGACCGGCAGCGCCGGCTATGGCCCGGTCGCGGCCCTCTCCAACCTGTTCAATCCCTCGACCTTCGTCTTCAGCATCGGCGCCAGCATCCTGCAGAGCATCTTCGATGGCGGCCGCATCCATGCCAGCAACGACCTGGCCCTGGCGGCGCAGCAGGAACTGATCGCCAATTACCGCAAGACCGTGTTCAGCGCCTTCAGCGATGTGGAAACCGCGCTGGGCCAGGTGCAGGCCACCACCGAACAGCTGGGCTTTGTCGAGGTCCAGACCCGGGCCAGCGCCGAAGCCTTCCGCATTTCCGAACTGCAGTACCGCGAAGGCACCATCGACATCCTGTCGCTGCTCACCAACCAGCAGCAGCTCTTCACCGCCCAGGACACGCTGGTGCAGGTCAAGCTGGGACGGCTGCGCGCCAACCTGTCGCTCTACAATGCGCTGGGCGGCGGCTGGGAACAAACGGCCTCCGACGCGAGCTACAAGAACCAGCTGGACTGGTGGCCGCTCTAGGCGTCCCGCACATCAAGTGAAAAGGGCGCCCGTGTGGCGCCCTTTTTGTTTCAGCGAAGATTTCCTGCCGTGGCTTTCGGCAAGTAGGGCTCTTCGAGATATTTCATCTCGTCCTTCGTCAGCTTGATCTCGGTGGCGGCGATGGCATCTTCCAGATGCTGCATCTTGGACGCCCCGACGATGGGCGCGGTGACGCCCTTGTGCAGCAGCCAGGCGATGGCGATCTGGGCGTTGCTGCGCCCGTGCCTCTTGCCGGTCTCTTCCACCCGGCGCAGGGTTTCGATATCGGCATCGCCGAACGGCATGTCCAGGATATTGTCGCTTTGGGCGCGGGTGGTCTGCCTGTCCAGCGCGGCTCCCGCCTTGCGCCCCAGGAAGCCGCGGCAGAGCGGGCTCCAGGGGATCACGCCGATGCCCTGATCGCGGCACAAAGGCAGCATGTCGCGCTCTTCCTCGCGGTACACCAGGTTGTAGAAATTCTGCATCGAGACGAAGCGGGGCAGACCCATCTTGTCGGCGGTGGCGAGGAATTTTCCGAACTGCCAGGCATGCATCGAGGAGGCGCCGATATAGCGCGCCTTGCCCGCCTTCACGACATCGTGCAGCGCTTCGACGGTTTCCTCAATCGGCGTGTCCTTGTCGAAGCGGTGGATCTGGTAGAGATCGACATAGTCCATCCCCAGCCGCCGCAGCGAGTCGTCGATGGCATGCATGATATGCTTGCGCGACAGCCCGCCATGCTTGCCGTCCAGCGGGAAATAGACCTTGGTCGCCAGGACATAGGATTCACGCTGCCCCCCGAAATCCTTCAGCGCCCGGCCCACCACTTCCTCCGACGCGCCCAGCGAATAGATGTCGGCGGTGTCGAAGAAATTGATCCCCGCTTCGAGGGCGCGCTTGATGAAGGGACGGCTGGCCTCTTCCGTCAGCACCCAGTCGCGCCAGCTCGGCGCGCCATAGGTCATGGTGCCCAGGCAGATCGGTGAGACTTTCAGGCCGGTCTGGCCCAGGCGCTTCATGTCCATCGCGGTCGCTTTCAAAAACCAGCCAGGGTTTTAGAAGCCAAAGAGCGGACCGGCAATCTTCTGGATCAGGTTTTCGAACTTGAGCGGCGCGGTGGTGACGGCCAGGTTGATGCAGTCGCCATCGGGATCGGCGATGGGACTGTGCCGGACAGCATGATCGGCCACCTGCAGGTCGCCCGGGCCGTAGCGGCCGGTAACATCGGAAAAGCCGCCGGACAGCACCAGCGTATATTCCAGCCCGCGATGGCTATGGGTGCCGACTTCGGTGCCGGGTGCGCCGCGCAGCAGCTTGGCGCTCACCGCGCCGCGCTTCAGCAGCGGCAGATAGGCAAGGCTCGGCCCCATGCGCCGCCAGCGCACCTGGGAAAGATCGCCGCCCAGATAGCCGCGCAGCGGCCCAGGCGTGCCGTCTTTCGAGGATGTACGGAGCGCCGGTGAAACTGGCACGGCCTCATCCAGCCTGGCCAGGGTCGCGGCCAGCGCGTTGTCGGACAAGGCGGAGGCCGGCAATGTTTCCAGCAGGCCGCCGCC